>DAINPX010000392.1:0-3185 GCA_036743235.1 Melioribacteraceae bacterium | reverse complement strand
TTAAAGGAGAAGAAATTGTTAAAGAAGGATTTGGAAATTTTTATCCTCGCTTTAATAAAAAAGGGGATAAAATTATTTATGTTTCAAATAAAGGAACTGACTATTTAGGTACTTCATCTATTTATTTATTTGATATAAATACAAAAGAGGATAAACTTTTAGTTGGAGGTATTCGATCTACTGTTGCTTTTACAGAAGATGAAAATAAGATAATTTATGCTAAACTTTCAGAGGATAATAGTAATTGGCGTAATATTCACGATCTATTTGTTTATGATTTGAAAAGTGAGGAGGAAACTCGATTAACTTATGGATTACGTGCAAATAATCCTGATGTATCTGCTGACGGGAAAAAAATTGTATTTTTATATCAAAAAGATGGAACTACTAATTTAGGTACTGTTGATATAGACGGTAAAAACTTTAAACGTATAACATTTTTTGAAAACGGAGAATTAGCTTATAATCCCAAATTTTCTCCTGATAATAAGTTCGTTTATTTCGATTATTCTTATCATCATGGAAGAGACTTGGCACGCGTTGATACTTCAGGTGCAAACTTGGAATTTATTGTTAAAACTGATGATGATGAAAGAAATATTACTTTTGTTAATAACCAAGAGATAATTTACTCATCTGATGAAACAGGTATATTTAACCTTTACAAATATAACCTTGTTACAAAAAGTAGAAATAGGCTAACCAATGTTACCGGAGGTGCATTTATGCCTACAATAAATTCTGAAGGTAATATCTGTTATGCAGGATATACTTCTTCAGGGTATAAAATATTTAATCTAAATAATGAAGAAACATTAAAAGTTGATGATAATAAAAGTTATGTTAGAATATTTAATCCTCCGTTAAATGAAGATAAACCTAAAGGTGATTTATCACAGGAGTATTATAAAAAATTACGCAATTTTAATGATTATGAAACCCCGGATTACAAAGAAGAAAAATATTCGTCTGCTTTTTCAAAAATCACTTTTTTCCCGTTTTTAAGGGTTGATAACTATATAACTTCAAATAATTTTATGGATAGATTAAAACCCGGTGTTTTTGTTACTTCAAGCGATCATTTAAATCGTTTTGGATTTTTTGCTGGCGGTTCAATTAATAAAAGATGGGAAAGAGACTTATTTTTAACTTTTGATTACAGAAATAAATTGCCTTTATTGTATAGCCTTGGTTTAAAGCCTACATTATCGTTAGAATTATATAGTATTAGCCGAAAAGCAGATGTGGGAATTAGTTTTGACGATTACGATGCTACATATAATACTGAAACAGATGTTACTTATAATTTATTTGAAGTCGATTTTGTTTTTAATCATAAAATTTTTGCAGAAGGGAATAACTTAGAAGTTAGATTTATATATAGCGACTATGTAGCAACTTTAGGAAGTTTTATTTTACCAACTACATCAACATTATATCCTTCAACTAAAGATAAGTATTTTGTAGGTAAAAATATTCAATTAAAATATACGCATGATTTTAAAATTCCTACAATAGATAGCGATATTAACCCTATTGGAAGAAGTATTGAATTACAATATAATTATGAGATGAACGAATACAATCCGGATGGAAATTATTCGGTAGAAAACGGTTCTTTAGTTCCAATTTATAAAGATTTTAAATTCAGTAAATTAGAGTTAAATTATAAAGAACATATCCCGGTACTAAAAAACCATACTTTTAATACACATTTAAGAATAGGTACAATATTAAACCCTGCAGTCCCCGATTTCTTTGATTTTTATTTAGGCGGACTTGTTGGTATGAAAGCATATCCTTTTTATGCAATTAGCGGAAATGAAGTTGCATGGTTAAATATTACTTATCGATTTCCATTATTTAAAGATATTGATGCTAAAATGGGTCTATTATATTTGGATAAAATCTTCTTATCAATTTACGGTGATTATGGAAATGCTTGGACAGGTAGCAAAGTGGACTGGAATAAATTTAAAAAAGGTGCCGGTGCCGAACTGAGAATGAAATTTGTATCGTTCTATCTATTTCCGACAGCTGTGTTTTTTAATGCCTCGTATGCTTTCGACAAATACGAAAGGATAGTTGAAAGGGGTAAAACAAAAACGCCAGTTACTTACGGAAAAGAATGGCAGTTTTACGGCGGAATATTATTTGATTTTAATTTTTAACGAGATATTATGCAAAAAATAATAATTTTATTAATATTAGTTAGTGTATTAGCTAAAGCTCAATCAGAAGATAATAAACTGACAGGAATTTTGGCAATTGATTCCAAAACCTCTTTTAATGAAACATATTCTAACCTAAATATTAATTTTGATGAAACCGGTAATAAAAAATCAGTTTTATTGGCAGGGGTTTTATCATTTATTGTTCCCGGAGCAGGTGATATTTATGCTGAAAATTATTATATGGCAGGTTTATTTATTGCAATAGAAGCTGCTTCAATTACTACGGGACTTGTTTATGATAAAAAAGGAGATGATCAAACAAAATTTTATCATAACTATGCCGAACAGAATTGGGATGTAGTTAGATATGCTAAATGGACTATTAATAATTTATCATCATTAAACAGTCAATTAAATACTAATAATTATGATGGTTTAATATATGATAACGGAACAAAAGTTAATTGGCAGATATTAAATAAACTTGAAACAGATATTGGTGGATGGTATAGCCATAAATTGCCTGCTTTTGGTGAACAACAATATTATGAATTAATTGGCAAATATCCACAATATAACGCAGGTTGGAGTGATTTTGGTGATGAAAATACTCCATATAGATATGGTGACCCGTTAACCGAAAAATTTAAGTATTATTCAAAAGAACGAGGGAAAGCAAATGACTATTATAACATTGCTTCTAAAGCGGTTGTAATTGTAATAGTTAATCATGTGATAAGTGCCGTTAATGCAGCACTTTCGGCTAATAGATATAATAAAAAAATTAATTTAAATTTTAATTTAATGAAAACTGCAAAAGGATTTGATATTGAGTATTATCCGCAGGTTAACATTAAATATATGTTATAATAGGTGGTAAGATATGAAAATGCCTTTAGTGTGCATAGTAGGAAGACCAAATGTCGGTAAATCTACTTTATTTAATAGATTGACTAAATCTAACTTAGCAATAGTTGATGATTTAAGTGGTGTTACAAGAGACAGAAATTA
>DAINPX010000391.1:0-3190 GCA_036743235.1 Melioribacteraceae bacterium | reverse complement strand
TCGTTAGATATTTTTTTATTCTTATCTAAACTATCCCAAGTTTCTTTTTTATAATACATATCACTAATTTTATTAAAATCAGAAGTAATTGCCTTAGATAACATCAGAATTTTAAAACGGTTAATATTTAACTTGTGAACAAAATCTTCGTAATTTTTCTCGTCAACATCAAAAGATATTATCGCTTCGCCCCCTAGGTTACCGTATTTAAAGTTAGTTACAGAAAGTCCTTTTGTGGTGGATTGCAGAAATTCTATTAACACCTTAAATCTTGATATCTCATTAGGTTCAACTTTTACGGTAACTTTTTCGGTTTTCATTAATCTACTCGGAATATTTTACATTCATATTATAGTCCCATTTGTCAAAATACAAATTTCCGCCTCGCCATTCAACCTCTCCGCGTTGAAAATCAACGGTTTCGCTTCGGGGATACAATTTTGCAGGAAACAATGGAGCAGAAATATCATCGTTTACTATTAATCTATATGAATCCATTCCACCCAAATAAAAATAATTTACATTTTCGTCTTCAGATTTAGTTATTCCGAACGATTGATCAACAGGAAGCCAGCCATAACCTTCTAAATAGAACTCTGCCCAATCGTGTAAATTTACATCCCCCGGATGTAACATCCAGCCACTTTGCCACTTTGCGGGAATTCCGTTATATCTACAAAGCGTTATAAATAATAATGATACTTGACCGCAATCTCCGTGTTTATTATCAATTACATATTCCGGAATATTATAAATTGTTGAATATTCTCTTGCACCAGCCCAAGGAATATTTTTATCAATCCACGTAAATATTTTTTTTGCAATATAAAATGGATTTTTTTCTTCGCCAATTATTTCATTAGATAGCTCTTTAATTTTATCCGAAAACATAATATGTGGAAAAACTTGAGAAGTAAAATGTTTATATAATTCCGTTTCTTTATTATATGCTTTAATTCTTTCAGGTTCAATTTTATTATATTCTGCGGACGCAGAATACTCAAATTCCGCATTAAAAACAGTCGGTTTGTCTTTTTCTGTAACTTTTTCTAAATAAATTGAACGTTGTAAATTTTTATCGTTTGATATAACATAATTATTACTATTAATGCTCAAAAGTTTTACATCTTTCTGTCTTCTGTTTGTTTCTTTTGGATAAGGTAACCAACAACGAATAGCCTCTCCTTCCGGAACTGCATTTGCATCTACCGTTAATGTATAATTTAACGTAATTTTAACAGGGTTAACCAATGTATTATTTTTGCTTTTCCCTTTTTCAATCACTTTTGGAATATATTTTGAAAGGAATAGTTGTAACGAATTTACACTAATTCCGTCAACTTTTTCTTTTACAGCTTTTGCCTCTTCGTCCAACAAAAACAAATTTCTGGCAGCCCTATTAAAATATAGTTTTTTTCCGTTAATATATTTAAATTCAAGTTTTTTATTTTTTTCCCATTTTTCTAAATCTTTTGAAGTGATACCGGGATAATATTTTTCTAAAAATTGTAATATATCGGTTTCGGTTTTATTAAAATCTTTACTAATCCTATCCATACGTTCATGCTCAAATTTCAAAACTTCTTTTTCAGTATTGGATAAATTATTATCTTCCAAAAAATTTTCAATCATTTCGTGGGCATTCATAAAATTCCCTTTTTCAATTTGAGCTTGAACTTTTTCTAAGTTTGTTTGAGCAAACATATCATAACCTAAAAATAATAAACACAGAACCAAAACTCGTTTCATATTAATCCTCTTCATATTTATGCTTAATCAATAAATCAGATAATTCTCTAAAAGCTCCTTTCCCTCCCTCTCTAACACAAATATAATCTACCATATCAATAATTTTATCTACTGCATCGGCAGGTGCTGCAGAAAAACCGACAGCACTAATAATACCAACATCATTAACATCATCACCAATAAATGCAACTTCTTCGGGCAAGATATCATATTCGTCACACAATTCTAACATTTTAGACTTTTTATCATGTATTCCGATATAAGTAAAATCCAGTTTTAATCTTTCCCCTCTTTTAGTTATAACAGGAGAAACATCGGTTGATATTATTCCGCAAATTATCCCATTTTCACGTAAAAGAACGCTCCCCATCCCGTCTTTCACATTAAATTTTTTCATCACCAAACCGTCTGCCGTGTAATATAAACCTCCGTCAGTTAATACTCCGTCAACATCGGTTATTACCATTTTAATTTTTTTTAGTCTTTCAATAAAATTTGTATTCAAGTTAACCATAATTTATTATTAATTCTATTTATAAAATACATAATTTAATATAAAAATTCAAAATTTAGGCAAAAAAAAACCTTCGGTTTGCACCGAAGGTTTAATTTATTAGATATTTTTCAATTTAGAAAGAATATCTGATACCTAACTGCATTGCCCAACGAGAGTTGATATTATCTGCAGTATAAGGATCTTTTGCATTGTTTGTGTTTAATGAATAAACCATACGACCCGTATTATCACGTCCTACCATTTTAACAGGTGCATAAGTACTGTAAACACTCTTATCCCATCCTGCTTCAGGATCGATTAAATTTAATACGTTTAATATATCTAATGTAACTTGGAATTTGCCAAAACCAAAATAGTCAGGAATATCTTGAGCTATTCTTAAATCAAGAATATTTCTCCAAGGATTGCGAGCACCGTTACGTTTTGACATTTTACCGCGATTATCGTTCAAATATTCGTTATCTTTAATAAATTGGTCTAAAGCATCTAACCAAGCATTATTAGGAGTATAAACTCCGCCTGCCAATGTACCTAACTGAATATCATTTCTATCTTTTGGTATATAGAACAAATCGTTCCAATCAAAACCGTCATTATTAACATCACCATATACTACAAATGAATAAGGTTGACCGCTTTGACCGTTAAAATATAATGATACTGTGGTAGCAGCACCTTTTAAGAATTCCTCGGTAAAAGAAACCGAGCCGAATATACGATGCTGAATTTCATACAATGAAGTTGTTAATTCAGGGTTATTAGGATCGTTATCTATGGGGTTATATCTCATCTGAGAACGAGCCTGAGAAGAAGCAACGCTGTTTTGATCCATAGCTTTACCATATACATAACCGGCATTTATAGATAAACCGCGAGCCATATTTCTTTGAACTTGGAAACTTAAATTATATGAATAACTTTTAC
>DAINPX010000390.1:0-3203 GCA_036743235.1 Melioribacteraceae bacterium | reverse complement strand
GAGTTGCCATAACATCGCTATGATCACCAAAAATTGATAGACCTTGCGCTGCAATAGAACGTGCACTTACATGAAATACAGTAGGAGTTAATTCACCGGCTATCTTAAACATATTAGGAATCATAAGTAGCAATCCTTGCGAGGCTGTAAAAGTGGTTGTTAACGCACCGCTTTGCAACGCTCCGTGAACTGCTCCAACAGCACCGCCTTCACTTTGTAACTCAGATACTGACGGAACGGTACCCCAAATATTTTTCATACCTGCAGCTGCCCACGCATCGGATAATTCTCCCATACCCGATGACGGAGTAATAGGATAAATCGCTATTACTTCGCTATTATGATACGCTACGTATGCTGCGGCTTCATTTCCGTCAATTGTTATTTTCTTTCTTTCCATTAATGTACCCCAACTTTTTTATTAAGTTATTTATTAAGTTTGTTTTATTTTTCAAAAATCAAGCCAACTTTAAGACCTGTTTATCCTTTAATTATTAGTAATTTATAACAACTATTTATGTCTAATCTATTATTTATTAGAAAAAAAGGTTCTTTTATCTTAAATTTAAGAAAACAATAAATATACTTGTTTTTGCATAATTAAAAAAAAATATATTATAAAAATACATAAATTATATTTAATCCCAAAATATCTTATTTAAATTTTACTTCTTTGAAATCAAATTATAAATATTAGTCGGTTTTGATGTAGTTGTGCTAATTATTTGGTTTTTCTTATATAATCTTTCTACTTTATCTAAAGTATCCCGTAAAACACCTAACGAACGTTGGCTTAAAAGATCTATTTTTATTAAACCTAAGTCTTCAATTGAATACATGTCAGGCTGTGTAATAATAATTCCTAATCCCTTATTTCCCGCATATTCCAATGCTAAATAATTTGTTATAGGCTCTTTTGTTATCACAATTCCGCTTGGGTGAATGCTTAGATGCCTTGGAAATCCGGCAATTTTTGAGGCTGTTTCAATTATGCTTTTCCATGGTTCATTATTAAAATCAAGTTTTCGAGATTCCGGAAATTTTTGTGCAAGAATTGGCAAATTCTCTGCACTCGTCCATGGTATAAATCTGCTATATTTTGAAATTTCACTTTCGGATATTCCAAAGGCTTTCGCTACTTCCCTAAAGGCACTCTTGGCTCTAAAGGTAACGGTAGTAGAAATCATTGCTACTTTATCGTAGCCGTATTTATCAAAAATATAACGTACCAATCTATCTCTCTCTTTCCAAGAAAAATCCAAGTCCACATCTGGTGGTGAAAGCCTTCCCCTATTCATAAACCTTTCAAAATATAAATCATGATTTAATGGGTTAATCTGCGTAAATCCTAAGCAGTAAGCTACTAAACTATTTGCTGCAGATCCCCTGCCTATGCTTACCATTCTGCGTGTTTTTGCCTCTCTAACTATATCCCACACTACTAAAAAGTAATCCAAAAAGCCTAAATCATCAATAACCTCCAATTCATACTGAAGCCTTTTTACTGCTTTTTCGGTGATGGGATGTATTCTTTCCGAAAGTCCTTTAAAACTTACTTTCCATAAATACGAAAAAGCAGTCTCTTGGTTGTTAAGGTCAAATTCCGGAAATTTGTATTTATTAAATTCTAAGTTAACATTACATTGTCTGGCAATTTCATCTGTATTCCACATTGCTTCCGGTATTGATTTCCAAATATCGGTTAGCTCTCCCGGAGTTTTTAAATAATATTCAGGGTCAATTACATCTTCTTCTTTTAAATTTGCTACAGTTTTATTTAATCTAATTGCACTTAAAGCTTTGTGTATAATATAGTCTTCCGGTTTTTCAAAAAATACCGGATTAGAAGCCATTATTTTAATTTTATAAGCTTTTGCGAAATTAAAAAGCAAACGTGTGTTCTTTTTTGCTTGTTGGGTAATAATTAATTCAGCATAAATGTTCTCGCAATTTATTCCTTTTTCTACAATAAATTTTAATAATTCAACCGAATTGACTAAAACAAAAATGTTTAAAGAGCTTTTTAATAATATTTCGGTTATTTCAAAACCTTTGTTTAATTTTGAAGCGGTTATTATTTTACAAATTTCACTGTATCCGTCATTATTTTTTGCAATTAATACAACACTAAACTTATCATCTTTTAGTTGAGTGCCTAATATTGGTTTTATTTTTTCTGCTAATGCCATTTTTGAAAATTTTATTAAACCGTACATTGCATTTTCGTCTGTAAGAGCTACATAACCGGAACTGTTTTTTTTTGCAAAGTTTACTAATCTTTCAATTGTAATTGCTCCGTTTAATAATGAAAAATTTGAATGAGCATGTAACGAGAACATAGTTAAAACTTTCCTACTATTATGGACTCAAAACCAAATTTATCTCTAATTTTTGATACTGCTCTATACATTCGTTTTCTCATTACTTCAATATCTTCAAAAATAGGATCTATCTCAGCGTATTCTCTTAAATTGCTTAACGAAATTCCCAGTAAGCGTACACCCACTCTTCGTGTATATTCTGTTCTAAAAAGGCGTAAAATAGTTGAATAAATGATATCATCCGAATCGGTTGCGGCTCGTAATGTTTTTGCCCTTGTAATAGTTATAAAATCGGTATATCTCAGTTTTAATGTAATTGTAGAAGCTACCCAATCTTCATTGCGTAGTAGCTGACAAACTTTACCACTTAATTCAAATAAAGTTTGTTCTAACTTAATTTTATCGGTTACATCTGTTTCGAAAGTAGTTTCTTTTGATAAGCTTTTTCTCGTATGAGTAATGCTTAATAAATTATTACCGTGCCCGTTAGCCTTCTCCCAAATATCAATTCCTAATTTTCCGAAAGTTACGGTAAAGTACTCCTTGGGAATTTTGGTTATATCTTTTATTTTATAAAAACCTTTTTCATTAAAGTGTTTTATAGTTACTTTTCCGACACCCGGAATAGTTTCTAAAGGCATATTTGCCAAAAACTCTTTTTCTAAGCCGGGTAAAACATAAGTTATCCCCTTTGGTTTATAACAATCGGAAGCAATTTTTGCAATAGTTTTATTTGTGCCTATTCCTATTGAACAAGGTAAGTTGAGTTTTCCCCATATCTCTTTTTGTAATATGCCGGCAAATTGAAGCATGTTACCATATATTTTTGAAGTGCCTGTAAAATCCATATAAAATTCATCAATAGAAGCTTGTTCTGTAATA
>DAINPX010000389.1:0-3217 GCA_036743235.1 Melioribacteraceae bacterium | reverse complement strand
CGGATTACAATATTTTATCGGATTTTATAATTTGTAGTGCTATAGCCCCTACCGGTGAAATATGGCTCGGTCATAAATTCCAAAAAGTAGGTGATGATGCTTCTTTTCCACGAGGATTTAGTATGTTTAACGGAATAGATTTTAAAAAATACCCCGAGTTTTTAAACTATTCAACTTTATACGAGATATATGTTGATGAAAGAGGGTATAAATGGGTTTGTACGGATAACGGGTTATATAGATTTAAAGATGTTAACAATGTTCAAGTTTTTAATACTTCAAATTCAGGAATAAAAAGTAATATAATACAAGATGTAGTAAGAGATAAAAACGGTATAATGTGGATTGCAACAGCCGGTGGCGGTTTAGTTAAATATAAAGGAGATAGAGGCAGGTAATATTTGATAGATTTTTTGTAAAAGTTGTTTTTAAATATTAGAACTGCTTTTATTTTCTAAATTGGGCATTTTGAGATAATAAAAATAAATCTTAAATTAAGTTCTAAAATATTTTAATGAGGTTAAAATGAAAAAGTATTTATTTTTGCTTGTTTTATTTAGTTTAATTAGTTTAGAAATGCAAGCTCAAGTAAAAGTATTTGAAGGATATGTAGAATTTAAAAGCGAGTTTGTTGGTGAAGGAGAAGAAGAAAACTTAAATATGGATATGAAATATTTTATAAAAGGAAATAGGTTTAGAGCAGAATTGCCTTCGGCAGAAGGAACAAACATATTGCTTTCTGACGGAGATAAAAGCTATATGTTATTACCGGAAATAAAGAAATATTTGGATTTATCAGGATTAGAAACACAAGCTAATGCAGAAGATAATACAATAGAAGATATTACTAAAGCAAAAACCGGCGAAATGAAAGATATTTTGGGTTACAAGTGCGAAAAATATATTTTCAAAGAATCGGATAATATAAGTGAAGTATGGATAACAAAAGAATTGGGTACTTTTATGTTTGCTGCAACACCAATGGAAAAATCAATTATTAACAATAGTATATTTAAAGATGGATTTTTCCCTTTGGAAATTGTGATAAAAGAAATAAACGGTAAAGAAACCGGAAAAGTATATGTGACAAAAATTGAAAAGCAACAAGTAAACGACAGTATGTTTAATATACCGGCTGATTATACAAAAATGGATATGCCGAGTATGGATTTTAACATGAATGGCGAGGAATAGATAATATAAACGTATATAAAACAAAAAAATAACTAAAAATTTGACATTTAAACAAATAAATGATATATTTGTAAGCTATTGTAAAAAAATGTGTTTATCGGAGGAAAAAGTTGAAACAACAAAAACTAACGCGGTTTGTAAAAGCCGAAGAAGCAGACAAAAGGTGGTATGTTGTTGATGCAAACGGTAAGGTTTTAGGCCGCTTAGCAGCAGAAATAGCTAAAATAATACGCGGAAAAAACAAAGCTGTATTTACGCCGAATATGGACGCCGGTGATTATGTTATAGTTATTAACGCCGATAAAGTTAAAATGACAGGAAAGCGTGAACTATACAAAACCTATTTTTCTTATACGGGATACCCGGGCGGTGCAAGATTTGCTAAATTTAGCGATGTAAAAGAAAGAAAACCCGAATTTGCTATCAAAAACGCAGTACGCGGAATGCTACCCAAAACAAAATTGGGTGATAAGTTAATTAAAAATTTAAAGGTTTATGCCGGTGAAATTCACCCACATGCGGCACAAAAACCGGAAACAAAAAGTATTTAAAAGAGGAATAGTTAATGGCTGATAAATTATTTGTCGGAAGAAGAAAAAACGCTGTAGCCAGAGTATTTTTAAGAACCGGATCAGGCAAAATAACAATTAACGATCGAGTATTTGAAAATTATTTTCCAATAAAATTTCATAGAGACGATGTTTTGTTACCTTTCATTCTTACAGATACTACAGGTAAATTTGACGTTTATGTAAATGTTAATGGTGGCGGAATATCCGGACAGTCGGAAGCTATAAGATTAGCTATTTCCCGTGCTTTATTATTTGTAAACAGCGAAAACCGTCCTGCATTAAAATCCGCAGGTTTATTAAGAAGAGATCCTCGTATGGTTGAACGTAAAAAATATGGTCAGCCAAAAGCAAGAAAGAGATTTCAATTTAGTAAGAGATAATTTTTATTTTTTAATCATTCATATTTTCCGATTTGCTGCCTGTGTCCCTGCGTAAAAATGGGATAAAAGCAAAGTTGACGAAAATAGACGAGAAACAGGAGAAAAAATGCCAAAAGTACAATTGACAGAACTTGTAGAGGCAGGTGCTCACTTTGGACACCTAACACGCCGCTGGAACCCCAAAATGAAGCCGTTTATCTTTATGGAAAAAAACGGTATCCATATAATAGATTTAAGAAAGACAGTTGATTCGATTGATGCTGCTGCATCTGCATTAACTAATATTGTTGCTCAAAATAAAAGAATTTTATTTGTAGGAACTAAAAAACAAGCTAAAAACGCAATTGCTGCCGAAGCAAGAAGAAGTGACAGTAATTGGGTTAGCGAAAGATGGTTGGGCGGAATGTTAACCAACTTTCAAACCATTCGTAAAAGTATTAAGCGTATGCAAGCCATCGAAAAAATGGAAAGCGACGGTACTTTTGAAAAAATTACCAAAAAAGAAAGATTAGTATTTTCAAGAGAAAAAGATAAATTACGTGCTGTATTAGATGGTGTTGAAACTTTACAGAAATTACCCGGAGCTTTGTTTATAGTAGATATTAAAAAAGAAGCTATTGCAGTTAAAGAAGCTCATAGATTAAATATTCCTGTATTTGCAATTGTTGATACAAATTGTGATCCCGATGAAGTTGATTATGTAATTCCGGCTAACGATGATGCAACACGCGCTATCGAAATAATAGTACGAGTAATGAGTGATGCAATTATTGAAGGACAGGCAAAAGCAAAAGAATTAATGGCTGAAGAAGCTGCCGAAAGAGAACGCAACGCAAAAGAAGAAGAAACCGAAGGCGGAGACGAAAATTCAAGACAAACCAGAAAGAAACCGGTTCGTTTTAAAGATAGAAAAGACAGACGTGGTAATTTTGGTAAAAGACCGGGTGAAGAACAAGTTGAAGAAACTACCGATAACACAGAAGCTCCCGAAACTGAAAAGACCACTGAAGAGTAAAAAGAAAAAATAAATATAGGAAAAAAAAATGGCTATTACAGCAAGTCAAGTAAATG
>DAINPX010000388.1:0-3226 GCA_036743235.1 Melioribacteraceae bacterium | reverse complement strand
CATGTCTAAATAGCCTTTTTTTTGTAAGGCATCAACATGTCTTTTCACTCCGTTTGTAGATGAAATGTCAAAATGTTTGCATATTTCTCGATATGTTGGAGGATAAGAATAATTATCGACATATTCTTGAATAAATTCTAAAATTTCTTGTTGTCTGTCTGTTAATTCTTTCATAGTAGTGTAAATTTGTTTACTACTAAAATAGTGAACAAAATAACACTTGTCAAGTAAAAAAGCAAAAAAAAATAAAATTATGACATTATGAAAATTTAATATGGGGAATAAATTGATAAAAAAAATCATTATTTATATATTTGTTTTTCTAAAACAAAATATTTTGCCCAATGGAAAATTTACCAAGGATATTTTCAGGTACTACAAGCAAAAAACTTACCGAAAAAATTGTTAACTATTTAAAGATTGAACCCGGTGAAATTGTATTAAAACGATTTAGTGACGGAGAGATATGGGTTAAATATAAGGAAAATATAAGGGGTCGTGATGTTTTTATAGTGCAGTCCACGCATCCTCCTGCAGAAAATATTATGGAGCTGCTTATAATGATTGATGCGGCAAAACGGGCTTCGGCAAAAAGGGTGACGGCGGTAATACCATATTTTGGATATGCAAGACAAGATAGAAAAGACCAACCGAGGGTAGCAATTACGGCAAAACTTTTAGCAAACTTAATTACTGTTGCCGGGGCAGATAGGGTTATTACAATGGATTTACATGCTGCCCAAATACAAGGTTTTTTTGATATACCCTTCGATCACATTTTTGCTTCTGCTATATTTACCAGTTTGTTTCGTGATAAATTTGAAAATCTTGTTGTTGCTGCTCCTGATTTAGGCGGAATTAAAGTTGCAAGGGCTTATTCTAAAAGACTAAATTGCGGTCTGGTTGTTGTTGATAAAAGAAGACCGGAACCTAATATAGCAGAAGTTATGAACGTAATAGGTGATGTAAAAGGTAAAAATGTATTATTGGTTGATGATATGATTGATACGGGAGGAACTTTTATTGCCACAATTAATGCATTAAAGGCTAACGGTGCTAATGATATTTATGGAGCTGTTACACACCCTGTATTTTCGGGTGGGGCAATAGAAAAAATTGCTGCTACTCCTATTAATAAGTTGTATGTGGCAGATACGGTTGAAATTCCGCAAGAAATGATGCACCCAAAGATAGAAATTAGAAGTGTTTCTAGTTTATTTGGGGAAGCAATAATGCGTTCTCATAAATTCGAGTCTATTAGCTCGCTTTTTGAAAACGATAAAGATAAATTGGAACAATAGTAATTCATTTAAAACAATTTATAAAAAAATAAGAAAAATTTTGCAATAAGATTTTTATTTAATAAAAATTTTATTATTTTTGTAAGTTACAATGTTTTTAATTGTTTGCAAAGAATTAAAGAAATATATTTGGAGATACAATGGCAGATTATAGTTTAGCTGCAAAAAAGAGAGTAAAAAGCACAAACGGTGCCGTTAACAAGATGAGAAGAGACGGCGAAATTCCCGGTGTTTATTATGCAAAAGGCGTAGAAGCAGTTGCAATTTCGGTTAAAGAAAACACTTTTAAACCTTTAGTTTATACATCCGAAACACATATGGTTAATTTAACAATCGATTCCGAAACTCCTGTTCGTTGCGTTGTTAAAGATGTTCAATTTCATCCTGTAACAGATAGAATTATTCATTTCGATTTGCAGGGTGTAAGTGCAGACGAACCGGTTACCTTGGAAGTTCCGGTAGTTTTAACCGGTAAAGCTGTTGGTGTAACTGAAGGCGGAGTTTTAACACACATTTTACACAAATTAGAAGTTGAATGTTTACCTAAATTTGTTCCTGAACACTTGGAAGTTGAAATTTCAAACTTACACTTAGGAAAATCTATTCATGTTAGTGATTTAAGTTTTGAGAATATTACAATATTAAATGCCCCTGAAGCTATTATTGTTACTGTTACTGCTCCACGTGGAGAAGAAGTAGCTTCCGAACCGGTTGAAACCGAAGTTATCGGAAAAGGGAAATCAGAAGATAAAGAATAACTTATAGCTTTGCGAATTCTATTAGGAATTGGAAACCCCGGCATTAAGTACAACGAAACTTGGCATAATGTCGGGTTTATTATTTTAAATATACTTGCCCAACAATTAAAAGTAAATTTTAAACCCTCAAAACACGATTATTATTTTGCCGAAGGTTCGTATCAAAATAATGATTTTTTACTTATTAAACCCACAACATATGTAAACAATAGCGGAATAGCTGCATCTCACATAATTGAAAAATATTCGGTTGAATTAAACGATTTTTTAGTGATTTGTGATGACCTTAATTTGCCGAAAGGGGAAATTAAACTTAAACAAAACGGAGGAGACGGTGGGCATAACGGGCTAGCTTCTATCATTTATCACCTTAATTCCAACAAATTTCCTCGCTTAAGGTTTGGTATTGGAAATAATTTTGATAAAGGTGATATGGCAGACTATGTTTTAAGTAAAATTTCTTTAAAAGATTTTGAACTTATTGATAAAAATCTTAATTTATCTATTGTCCTTTTAACAGATTTCATTCTGGGAGGAATGAAAAATATGTTAAATAGTTTTAGTAGAAATAATAACAAATTAAAAAACGATTAATAATCGATTACAGGAGCATGCATGGATTGGATTGTTTATACTATTCCTTTTATGGGTCTTATTGCTTTACTTTATTCTTATGTTAAGAATGCTTGGATTAATAAGCAAGGGGTAGGTAATGCCCATATGGAAGAGATTTCGGGTTATATTAGAGAAGGTGCTATAGCTTTTTTGAAAACGGAATATAAAACTATTGCCGTTTTTGTGGTAATTGTTGCAGTTATGTTAGGTATTAGTAATCATTTTAATAACGAATCTTCATCATTAATTGCCTTATCCTTCTTTGTCGGTGCGGTTTGCTCGGCACTTGCCGGTTACTTAGGAATGATTGCCGCTACTAAAGCAAACGTTAGAACAACCAATGCAGCCATTAAAGGTCTTGGACCTGCTTTGCAAATTGCTTTTACAGGCGGTTCTATAATGGGTATGAATGTTGTCGGTTTAGGTATATTAGGACTTAGTTCTTTATTTATTTTTTTTAATAATTTGGGTTGGGATTTAGCAAGAATAATTAACGTTATTTCCGGTTTTTCTTTGGGGGCATCTTCTATTGCTCTTTTTGCACGTGTTGGC
>DAINPX010000387.1:0-3250 GCA_036743235.1 Melioribacteraceae bacterium | reverse complement strand
TATAGAGAATACCTTGACCGCTATTCAGATACTACTGCGTATTGGTTAACATGGGGGGGTGATAACGGTCTGCGGGTTGATACTGTGTCTAATTATTCAAATTCACCTATTGATACAATCGATTATTATGATGAGTTTTTACATTTTGAGCAAAATCCATGGTTAGATTACACTTTGGAAGGAGGCATGGTAAGAAGAGAAGATCCGTATTGGCATGAGAATGAAACATGGAATTGGTGGGGACAAGGTGTAGGGATAGTTTCGCAAGCTTTCTCTACAACAAACGTCTATCCCAACAAAATTGCTAGGGGTTATGCAAAATTCCAAAGTTATGCTACTAATTTAAGCCAGAATTCGCATATTACAGCATTAAAAATAAACAATCATCCTACTGCCTACGATTCAGGATTTGTTAATAAGTATGAAGTAAAAACATTAAAAGCCGAGTTTTCTTCTTCGCTACTTGTTAACGGTACCAATAATTTGCGGATAGTTTCTTATGCTACTCAAAGTACTGTAAATAGGTTATTCGGTGATTGGCGCGAAATAGAATATCCACGTTACTTGCTTGCAAAAAACGATACTTTAACTTTTAGATACACATCTTTACCGGAAAATGGGGCTTTCGGTTTATTTAAATTAGGGAATGTTGTTACAACCGATAATGTTATTTATAAATATTTGGGAAATTATAAATTTAAAAAAATTACTAATTTTACAAAAAACGGCAATTTTATTAATTTTATTGATACGGTTAAAAATAAAGAACAATATATTCTTCGTACTTCGCAAACAATTAAAAAACCGATTTTTTATTATAAAAAGCAATTTGAAGATTTACTGAGCACACAAAATGAAGCCGAATATGTGCTTATTACACATCCGTTTTTCCTAACCAAAGCACAAGAATACGCCGACATGGTTAGCAGTGCATATAACGTTACGACAAAAGTTATTAATGTTTTTGATATTTATGATCAACTTAATTACGGATTTTTTGCCCCGGAACCGATTAAAGAATTCTTAAAAAGTGCTTACAATAATTGGCAAGCTCCAAAAATTAAAAATGTATTTATTGTAGGGCGTGCTAATTACGATTACTACGGATATAAAAGTAAATATCAAGGTGCTCCCATAGATAGATGTTTAGTACCTTCATTTGGTGCGCCGGTAAGCGATACGTGGTTTGTTATTTGGGATGAAACCGGAGCAAATATACCTCAAATCAACATTGGTAGGTTGCCAGTTCGTAATATTACCGAGTTTGAAAGTTATATGTCAAAACATCAAAACTATTTAATTTCGCCTTATGATAACTGGAATAAAAAATTTCTTTTCTTCTCAGGTGGCAACTTTACTGATCCAAATGAAATAAACACTCTAAAAGGAATAAACGATTTTATTGTTAACAATTATGTAAAACCAAATCCTATTGGAGGAGATGCAGCTCATTTTTACAAAACAGTCGATCCGATAACTAGTTTTGGTCCTTTCAGTCATTCGTATATTCAAGAAAAAATTGATGCCGGTAGTCTCCTTATTTCATATATCGGTCATAGTGGTACACAAACCTGGGATAATAGCATTACTGATCCTATTCAACTGCGTAACTTAGTTAATCGTTCTCCTTTAATAACCGATTTCGGTTGTTCAACTGCTAGATTTGCCGAACCCGATATTACATCTTTCTCCGAATTGTTTGTTAATGGACTTTCAGGTCAAGCTATTGGCTATATAGGTAATTCTTCACTTGGGTTTACTTCTACATCTTATACAGCTCCAAAATTGTTTTACGAAAAACTATTGGTTGACACTGTTTTTACTATCGGGGATGCCCATCGTTTAACTAAACTTAAATTATTATCAACGTATGGATCAACAGGTACATATCGTTTATTTTCATTTACGAATTTACTTGTTGGAGATCCGATAATCAAAATAAAATTTCCTCCAATGCCAAATTTACTTTCTTCCAATCAAAATTTTACACTTATTGGAAACTTAAGTGATGACGCTGATTCTGTTTTGTTCAAATTTGACTATTTTAATTTGGGTTTAGCCATTAGTGATACTTTTAAAATTAAAGTACAGCATATTTACAATTCTCAAATTATCAATGAAAATACTTTTATAAAGGTTTTACCATTATTTAGTGATTCGTTAAATTTTTACATTAAAACTAAAAACTTGACTGGTGAACATAAGATTGTAATTAATCTTGATTCTGAAAATAGAATTGATGAAATTTATGAAAATGATAATGATATTACTATTGCGGTAAATATTTATAGTTCATCTTTTCGGTCCTTATTTGTTAATCCTATCCAAAATCAGATTAACAGTTCGTTAAATTATCTTAATTCAACTCAAAATTCAAATTCAAATCGATTAAAAATTAAATTTTCCAAATACTCTAATTTTTCTTATAGTGATTCTTTACTGATTCCTCTTGGCACTTTATTTACTAAAGTAAATTTTTCCAATTACTATTCGTCCGATAGATTATGGTTAAAAGCTAAACCTGAATTTGGAACCGAATTTGGAACCCCTATTTCGTTTTTACTCGGTTCTAAAGATGCATTTTCTTTTATAGACTCTTTAAGTTTTGTTTTTGAAAAGAATCTTAATTTATCATTTAACTTAAGTTCAATTAGTTTAGATACCCTTCGTTTTAATTTTTATGCTCTTTCTGCTGGTTTTAATGCAGGTAGAACGGCTATTATTGCAATTAACGGTCAAAACCTTGTTCCCGAGAATACTTTAAGGGGTTTTAATATTTGTCGATTTAATAAAACTACTTTAGAGTATATTGAATATAAGCGGTTTGATATTTCAAGTGGTGTTGCAGCAAACAATATTTTTATTGCATATTTGGATTCAATCCCTTCTAACGAAATTGTTGTAATTGCCGTTACAGATGATGCAGGCCAAGGTTTAACTACTGCCTTACGCACAAAACTTAAAGAATTTGGCAGCAGAATGATTGATAGTTTTGGTTACCGTTACTCTTGGGCACTAATAGGTTATAAGGGTGCTCCTATCGGCTCAGTTCCCGAAGGATTAAAAGCACCTTTTAATGGAAAAGTGGAGATTGATACTACCATTACTCGTATGCCTCTTTACGGTGGTTTTGTTACTACAGAGCTTGGTCCGGTTGCAAAATGGAAAGACTTTGAAGTTAATCAGTCAGTTCCCGAAGGTGCTTCTATTAAGTACCAAATAATTGGAGTAAAAGAAAACAACACAATTG
>DAINPX010000386.1:0-3270 GCA_036743235.1 Melioribacteraceae bacterium | reverse complement strand
TCCATTTATCGGAATTACCAACTAAATTATTATTAACTATACTTATTTCATTTAATAACGAATTCCTTTCGGTAATTAGTTGTTCATTAGTATTTTGTAAATTTTCATTTTCAAAAGATTGTGCTAACGCCAATGATATTAATTTTGATAAACTTTTTGCAATCGATACTTTTTGAGGTGTGAAAATATCACATTCTCTATGGTCTAAAGTCAGCAAACCTATTATTTCATTATTGGATTTTAACGGAACCAGCATGCACGAATGCCCTTCCGGTAAATCTATCACTTCAGCATATGTATCTTCATGAATCTCGTCATCTTCGTTTACTAGTTTTACATCACCAACTTCTAAAGCATTTTTTAAATCTTTTCGATAATTTAAGTTTAAAGTATATTCTGCTAATTCATTAGCAACAAGTATCCCTTTATGGTATATTACTTTTAGTTCATCTTCGTTTATTCTTTTTAATACAACTGCTAATTCATATGGAATTATTTCTCTAATCGAATCGAGAACTATTTCCATCATTTGTTTTGGCGTAATTAATCTCATAACTATATTTAGGTTATAATAACGATATTTCGGTATCAATATAACAATATTTCGGTGATTTTCAAAAACCTTTTCATAAAAACACGATAATTAACATATTTGTACGATATTTAATTTGGCATGTTAGTTGTTATATTAAAATACAAATTAATACAGGAGAAATAAAATGGAAGCAAATGTAAAATTAGTTGAAAACCTAAAACAATTATTGTCAGATCAATTTGTAATTTATACAAAATTACGCAATTATCATTGGAATGTTAAAGGTACAAATTTTTTTAGATTACATAGTTATTTTGAACAATTATATAACGAACTTGCAGATGATATTGATGAAATTGCAGAAAGAATCAAAATTTTAGGTTATCAAACTCCGGGTTCAATGGCAGAATTTTTAGAGTTAAGTACAGTTAAAGAATCAGAGAACAGTTTAACTTCTGATTTAGATATGCTAAAAAATATAATTAACAATTATGAATACTTAAATAATAAATTAAATAATATTATTGAATCTAAAATAGATGTTGTAACTGAAGGAATGCTTATAAACCTATTAGAAAAATATGAGAAACATCTCTGGATGATGAAATCGATATTTGAATAGTTTATTTCATATATAAAATAGGCTGCTGACCATAAAAAACATGAATCAACAGCCTATTTATATTTTAGGGGGAATTCTATAATTAATATTATAAAAATATTGCAAATAATTATAAAAAAAAAGAGAAATATTTTTACATATTTTTAGGGAACTTTAAAATAAAAATACTCTAAGAAAAAACTTAGAGTATAGTACCGAAGGCCGGACTCGAACCGGCACTTGGTTTGAGCCAAACTGGATTTTGAGTCCAGCGCGTCTACCAATTCCGCCACTTCGGCAAATCATAATTTTAAGACTTCAAATTTAATAAACTTTTATACTGAATGCAATATTTTTTTTAATATTTATTTAGTATTTTTAAATTAATGTTTAAAAATAAATAAAATGAATAAAATAGAATTACTTTCTCCTGCAAAGAATTATGAATTCGGAGTTGCCGCAATAAATAGTGGTGCAGATGCAGTATATATTGGTGCACCCAATTATGGTGCCCGCAAATCTGCTGCAAATAGCATTACTGAGATTGAAAAACTAGTAAAATATGCACATTTTTTTAATGCTTCTGTATATATTACAATTAATACGCTTCTTTACGACAATGAATTACGTGCTGCAGAAAATTTAATTTATCAACTTTATAATATAGGAGCTGATGCAATTATATTTCAAGACTTTGCCATTCTTGAAATGAATTTACCCTCTATTAAATTATTTGCATCTACTCAAACCAATAATTATAACATCGAAAGAATTAAGTTCTTAGATAAAATTGGGATAGATAGAATTATATTAGCAAGGGAATTAAGTATAGAAGATATTAAAGAAATTAGAAAGCAAACTAAGATTGAATTAGAAACATTTATTTTTGGAGCTTTATGTGTAAGTTTGAGTGGTAATTGTTATTTAAGCAGATATTTTGGAAATAGGAGTGCTAATAGAGGTGAATGTGCTCAACCATGTAGAAATATTTATTCTTTGATTGATAATAAAGGGAATACTATTGTTCAGAATAAACACCTACTTTCAATAAAAGACTTAAACTTAGAAAATTATATACCTCAACTTATTGACGCAGGTATTTCATCCTTTAAAATAGAAGGACGATTAAAGGATATTGATTATGTTACTAATGTAATTTCTTACTTCCGAAAAAAAATGGATTTAATTCTTGAAGAAAAAAAATTAGACAAAACTTCTTCAGGAAAAGTACAGTTTAATTTTAAACCTGATTTAGAAAATACTTTTAACCGTGGTTTTACAGAATATTTTATTAATACTAAACAAACTAAAATTTCTTCAATTAGAACTCCAAAATTCATCGGAAAATTAATTGGTAAGGTAAAATCTTGTATTAATGGCAATTTAGTTTTAGATAAAGAATCGGATATTACCAACGGAGATGGGTTAAGTTATTTTGTTAAAGATACTTTAAACGGAATAAGAGTAAATAAAATAATTGATAAACAAATTATTTTAGATAAACCGATAAATATTAACCCGGGAACAATAATTTTCAGAAACTTTGATAAAAAGTTTAACAATTTACTTTCTACTCAACCAACCAAACGAAAAATTAATATTCGGTTTATAATTGAACAACAAAAGGATGAATTAGTATTTACTGCTGAAGATGAAGATAATATAAAAATTAGTTTTAATTATATACCCAGGGAAGAGTTGGCTTTAAATATTAATAAACAGATAGAGATAATAAAAAATCAATTATCAAAGTCTGGTAATTCCGATTTTTTTGTTGAGGATATTGTTGTTAACCTAAAAACTGTTCCTCTATTTAAAATATCAGAATTAAATAATATACGTAATCAACTATTAATTTTACTTAAAGAAAAACGACTCAGTTCATATTTACCAAGAAGTAGTAATTATAAAAAAAATAGAGTTAACTATTTTGAGAAAAAATTAGATTATAAAAATAACGTAATTAATTTATTAGCAAATAATTTTTATAAATGCAACGGAGTGGAAGAAATTGAAGACGGTTTCGATCTAAATCCCAACATTAAAAATCCGCAACTAATGACAACAAAATATTGCATCAGATACGAATTGGATATTTGTTTATTAAAAAATTCACATCAAGAAAAAGTGGATT
>DAINPX010000385.1:0-3272 GCA_036743235.1 Melioribacteraceae bacterium | reverse complement strand
AAATTATTTTTTTTGCCCACAACTCTGCTATCAAAACTCTTGAAATATCCGAATAAAAGATATTTTTATCTCCATTTAAAAACCTTTCATAAAATTTCAAAAATTTATCCTTATTTATTACTCCTATATCGCTTAAAAACGAATTCTTAAAGTTTTTATATATAACTTCTTTCATATCCGTTTTTAGCCAATAAACTTCGGGAATTAAAAAACTTCTTTTATCTCTTCTATACTTAATTTCTTTAGGAAGTTCGGTAATCGATTCCCTTAGCAAGTACTTTGACCATCCGTTTTTAATTTTATAATCGGTACTAACGGATAATAAGAAATTAACCAATCGATGATCTAAAAAAGGTAACCTCGTCTCTATAGAATATTGCATCGAATTTCTATCTTCAAACCTTGCCATATTTGGTACCGAGTAATTATCCAAATCTAAAATTTGGCGTTCATTAATTTCTTTAAACTCCCAAGTCTTTTCAGGTTCATAATTTAACAATAAAAAATCTTTATTCTTTGTATTTTTTAAATACCGACCTGCTAAACTTAAATTGAACTGAAAAATTACCGTTCTATTAATTATTGAACCTAAAAGTTCTTTGGTAAAAGAAATAATATTTTTTTTCTTTAATAAGTCTTTTAAGTAAAAGAAATAATATTTTAAATATCCTAATAGTACTTCATCACCGCCTTGTCCGCTTAGCACAACTTTAATATTTTTATCTTTAATTTTATTAAAAATTAAATTTTGAGCTAAAATACTAAACGAACCAAAAGGTTCATCTTGTTGATAAATCACATTGTTTAATTGCTTTAATACTTCATTATTTGTAATAAACAGTTTTTCATTTTTAAGCTTATTTTTTTCAATCAGTATATCAATAAAAGGCTCTTCACTATACTTTTTGTTTTGTGAAACAACTGAAAAAGTTTTAAAGTTATTTTGAAATATCTTATCGGCAATTACGGAAATAGCCGAGGAGTCTAATCCCCCGCTTAACAAAGCTCCTACTTCAACATCACTTCTTAAACGTAATTTTATACTATCGTAAAATAGTTGATAAAATTCCTCAAAAATATTAGAATTTCCAGAAATGCTATATAATTCATAATCCCAATATTTTTCAAATTTTGTTTCTTTTGTGTTTAAATTAATAATTAAATTAGATTTTGCAGGGATTCGCTTTATATTTTTAATAAAAGTTTCATCATTATAATCAGTTACGCTTCTATCAATAAAATTAAACATTAACTTCATATTAATTTCTAAATTATCAATAATAGGAAGTAATTGTTTGATTTCACTGGCAAAATAGTAAGTTCCGTTATTAATATAATAATGTAGCGGTTTTATGCTAAATCTGTCTCTACTTACAACAATAGTATTTTTTATTTTATCGTATAATATAAAAGCCCACATCCCGTTAAATTGCGAAAATCCCTTTACTCCGTATTCTTCATAAATTTTGATAATTACTTCCGTATCGGAATTTGTTTTAAAACTATACCCCTTAATTTCAAGTTCTTTTTTTAACTCAATATAATTAAAAATTTCGCCGTTATAAATTATAGTGTACTTATCTGTTTCAAACGGCTGACCTGCCTCATAACTCAAATCAATAATTGCTAATCGACGATGACCTAAATAAATATTAAAATTTTCAGTGTTTTCGTTTTTCAGCTCAAAATTATAACACTTAGCTCCGTATCCATCGGGTCCCCTATGTGAAATAACATCTAAACTACTATCAAATTTAGTTTTATCTTTAAAATTAAATTTATTATTTAACGAAATAACACCAAATATACCGCACATTCTATGCCTTATTATTTATTGTTTTTGTAAAAGAAATTGAATACTTATTACTTAATTGCTCGGTAAAACCCATTCTAAAATAAAATCTCTCCCCTTTTTTATTATTTCTTCTAACAGACAAGCCATATTCGTTAATACCGTTTTCCAAAAGCAAAATTTCAAAATTTTCAATCAGTTTTTGTCCTATCCCTTTATTTTGAAATTTAGGGTTAACAAGAATAATAAATATAGTAACTATTTTTCCTTTTTTGTTTACTGTTTTTTTTATAAGTTTATTTATTAAACCAAAAAACTTCTCTATTATAAATTTTGGATGAATAACCAAAATCCACAATAAATAGAACCAATGCTTTTTTACAAAATAGTCAACTGCAACTTTAGATTTTGTTCCTCCAATAATATAACCCATTATTTCGTTATTTTCTTTTGCAACAATGCAATACTCTTCTGATTTAATTAATAATTCATAATATTTTTTAAGATAATTAATATTAAAGTAATATGTAAAATGATCTTTTGACCAAGCAATTTTGTGTAATTTAGATATTTCCACTATATCTGAATCAATAACTTTTGTAATTTCCATATATTATTTTTTTTTATTAATTACTTCATTTATTAAACTATAAATTAATCCGCTGCCATACGAAAAATGAAGAGTATAAACAGAAACATTAAAAAGCAGCGAAATTATTAAACCGTATTTTTTTAATTGCATTAAAGAGACTGAAAAAATAACTAAAACATAAACTAATAGTAATACCAATAAAAAGCTAAAATTTTTAATTAATAAGCCTAACATTAACAATAATAGTATCGTAATTATAAAAAAACTTGGAATAAAATGCCTCAAAGAAATTGGCATTGAATACTTTTTAAATACATGCCATCTATAAAATCCATATAAAAAGTATTGTCTAAATAACTTTTTAGGAGAATTACGCACCAAATATGTACTTTTGACTTTTGGCGATATATAAACTTTCCCGCCTTTTGTTCGTAATCTAAAACAAAATTCATCATCTTGATTTCGGATTAAACTTTCGTCATAAAGCCCTATTTTATTAAAAACTTCTCTTTTAAAAAAAGGGAAACATGCCATTTCTGCATAACCTTCATAATCGGGAAACCTATGGTTTGCATTACCAATACCAACCTTGCTTGACATGGCAAGCGCAGTTGCTTCTGCAAAATTATTTTCCCCTTTGCTTATAATTGGTCCACCTACACAATCGGCATCTTCAACTAATTCAAATAATCTTAATCCCTCTTCTAAATAATTTGTACTATAAATTGCATGAGCACCACATATTGCTATTATTTTACCCTTTGCTTCTTTAATTCCTAAATTAAAGGCTACAGGCGTTATTTTCTTTTCATTATTAATAACTTTAATATTATTATATTCCCGTGCAATTTCATTTATAATATTAATTGTATTGTCTTCGCTTTTACC
>DAINPX010000384.1:0-3287 GCA_036743235.1 Melioribacteraceae bacterium | reverse complement strand
ACTTGTTGTTAGCAGATTAAGACAGGGGCTATTAAATTTTAAACAAACAATGCCACGTTTTATTACAAACGAAGCAATTATGCTAGCACCGGAAACAAGAACATCTTCACCAATAAGAATAGTTAGAAACGAAAATTATGTTAATCCCAATCTGGCAGGTTTGTATCCTTTGGGAGAAGGAGCAGGCTATGCAGGGGGCATTGTATCTGCTGCAATTGATGGGCAAAATTGTGCAGATAAGATAGCTTTAAAAATTAATGAACATAATATTTGAATTTTTTTAAAAACTATTGACTTAATCAAATATTTTTATCATTTTATTATAGTAAACAGTATCGGCTTATAAAAACGGGGAAATTATGAAAGCCGTAGTTTTTATAATATTATTTTGTGTATCATTTTGTTATTGTCAAGATACTTCTAAAGTAAATTTGGTAAAAATAGATGAGAATATCTATAAATTAGATAATATTTATATTAATACTTTAGAAAAAACGGTAAGTTTTAACGGACAAATTAATATGTCGGAGGGGTTAATTGAAGTATTTGCCACTGCCAAACATGGCAAACTTCACGAAGCTTTGGTAGTTGCGGATATTGTCCCTTATTTCCTTCAGGTTTCTTTACTTTTACTTGGTCTAAATTCTACAGAGTTTGTTGAATATTACAAAAACAGCCAAAAAGCCGATTTTTTGGAAATTTATATTGAATGGCAAGTTAATAACGATACAAAACGCTATAGAATTGAAGAGTGTATTTGGGATAAAAGTAAAGATAGAGAAATGCCAAAAACTAACTGGGTGTTTATTGGGAGCAGGATTGAAAATGGAAAATTTATGGCAGATATTAACCGTTCTTTAATTACCACTTATAACGATATTTATACAATAATTGATAACCCAACCGAAGATAGAAATAACGATGAGATCTATTTTGTTAATAAAAAAATTATACCTCCTAAAAACACAGATGTTACAATAATTATTAAAGCTTTAAAATAGGAATAATTTTATGATACGCTATTTATTACTTCTTATAATTGTTTGTTCAATAACAAAAGGGAATAGTTTTACCGACAGTTCTAAAGTTTACGACTTGGATGAGATAACAATTATCGGTAATAAATTTGAAAACAAAATAATTGAAAGAACTTCCGGTATCAGTGTTATTAAAAGTGACCAATTAAAACAATTTGGCGTTGAAGGAATCTCTAAAGCTTTTAATTTAACTTCGGGGTTTATTTCAACCTCAGTAGATGGATTTGGAAAAGAACCGATTATTTCTTCACGCGGATATTACGGCGGTGGTGAAGCCGAATATGTATCATTATTTTATGACGGTATTTTATTAAATGATATTGAAAACGGATTAATTAACTGGGGCTTTATGGCGGGCAATAATTTTGATTTGGAAATTTACAAAGGAGGGGCTTCATCTTTATATGGCGATTATGCTTTGGGGGGAGTTATTAACATATCGCCTAATTTTAACGATTCAATTTCCAACAGAATTACTTTTAATTTAGGCAATAACGGAATTTTTAATAGTGGCTATACTTTTAAATATAAAATAAACAGACTTAATGTTTTAACATTTTTATCCACCGAAAATATTGAAGGCTACAGAAAACATTCAAGTTATAGAAATATATCTTTTGGGGCAAATCTTGATTTTTTAATTTCGGAAAGCTCAAGTTTAAAATTTATTTTGCTTAACCAAATAAGCAATACCGATAAACCGGGTGTTAATACAGAAGATAATATTAAAAAAGATGATAAAAACACACTTCAATATTTTAAGGAAGATAATAAAAATGAAAAAAGACATTTGGTAGCATTACGTTTTAAAACAATACTAAATCCCAATTCCGATTTAACTGCAATGCTATCATATAAATATAAAAAATCAAACAACATCGAAACATTTATAAATATTGCTCCGATAATTGAAATACCTACTTTTAACATTATTGGTGTAATGGATACAACTTTTTTTGGAGATACTAACGAACGAGAGTTTATATCCAATAATATTAATTCCAATATTTTCCTTTATTATGGAATTCCTAATAATAATATTAAGATGTCGTTTGGTAACGAACTTGATTATTCTTTTTACAATAATAAGTATTATAATTGGTTTTACGGATTTGAAGAAGATTATAGAAGTAACGATTTAAGAAGGAATAATGTTAATTTTGAAGCAGACGGAAATAGATTTAAAGGAGCATTTTATTTAAATATAGATTATAAAATTTTGAATAATATAATTGTAAACTTTGGATTACGATACGATTACATTAAAGATAAATTTAACGGTATTAAACCTGATACTTCTTATAATATTTCTTCAAATGCAACCTCACCAAAAATTGGAATTAATTTAAAACTAAGCAATAATTCAAGTATATATGTAAATTATAACAAATCATTTAAAGCTCCTAATGTATATCAATTAACTGATTTAAAACAACTTGATTATATAATTTTTATTAACCCTGCCCCCAATTTAATTATTAGTAATACCATTATGGCAAGCCCATTTGCAAACAATAAATTAAAACCGCAAATATCGGATAATTTTGAATTAGGATATCTACATTCATTTAACCCATCAACTAATAGTTCATACTACTTATCGGTTGCGGGATATTTAAATAAAATTAAAGATGAAATAGATTTTGACTTGTCTTCATATCAGTATCAAAATTTATTAAAAACTTATCACGCCGGAATTGAGGCAGAGGTTATGGCAAAAATAAATAAATTTAATTTGTTTGGTAATTTTACATATTGCGATGCAAAATTTGACGGAGGAATAAATGACGGGAAAGTACTTAAGGGAATTCCTAAAAATTTTGGCAATTTTGGTGTAACTTATAAGGTATTTAGTAATTTTACTTTAGGTTTAGCTGGTAATTACATAGGAAAAATATATTTAGATGACGAAAATCAATTCGCTTTGAATGACTATTTACTCTTTAATATATTTGCTAAATATAGTTTTTCAATAATTAAGATTGATATAAGCGGTGAAAATATTTTTAATAAAAAGTATTTTATGCCCGGCTATATATTAGGCAATTCAAAACTATTATATCCTTCAATTGGGGTAATATTTAAGGGAGGGATATCCATTGAATTTTAGAAAATTTATATTTTTTATATATTTATTCATTTTATTGGGTAACAAAGAATTATTTTGTAATGAATTTGATTCTACAAAAACTTATAAATTTGCTCAGATTAACATCTATGCCAACTCGGTTTATAATATATATAAATATG
>DAINPX010000383.1:0-3300 GCA_036743235.1 Melioribacteraceae bacterium | reverse complement strand
CTTTTTGGAACGGGGAATAATAAATTAGCGGATTGTATTAGAGGAACAAATCCCGATGTACAAAACTCGGATATGAACAATGTAATACCTTTTGTTTTGTCTGTTCCCGGTTTATTTGCCGATATGCAAGGGCACATGGTAATAAATGACGATAATGCGGGAAGTAATAAGATTGGAACGGAAGTTACTTTAGATACATATACATATAACGAAACTGGATTGGATTACTCTGCAATTTTTAGATATGTATTTAAAAATACAAGCGGTGCAGAAATCTCCAATTTTTATGCAGGCTTATTTTTCGATTGGGATATTGACGAATCGAGTTCGGGGAATAATTTAGCCTACTACGATAATGATTTTAAATGTGCAATATTTTATCATCCTACATTAAATTATTACGTTGGTATGGGGCTTGCTTGGAAATGGGGTTTAGATAACTTTTATGCAATACAAAATGACGGAAGTGACGGAGGAATAAATATTTATGATAATTTCACCAAACAAGAAAAATGGACTGCAATAAGTAACGGATTGAATAAAACCACTGCCGGACCGGGTGATGTAAGCGGAGTTATTTCGGCAGGACCTTTTAATATACCTACACAAGGTACAAGAGAGGTTTCGTTTGTTGTAACTTTGGCACCAAGTTTAGAACAATTAAAAGAATCGATTGAACTTGGAAGATTTAAGTATATACAATTACCTACCGATGTTAAAGATGAAAACAATATTAGCCCAATAATTTTTAATTTGGAACAAAATTACCCAAATCCGTTTAACCCTACAACAAATATTAAGTTCAGCTTACCCGAAAGCGGATTTACACAATTAAAAATTTATGACGTTTTAGGCAACGAAATTAAAACTTTATTATACGGTAGTATGGAAAAAGGAATTCATTCAGTTTCTTGGGATGCAACAAACGATAAAAATAATAAAGTTGTAAGCGGAATTTATATTTACGAACTAAAACATAACGGACAAAAAGTTAGCAAAAAAATGGCACTAATTAAATAATTTTGAATTCTGAATTTTGAATTTTGAATTTTGAATGACTAACTACTTAACGTGGCGAAAATAACAAAATGCAGAGACGCACTCAGTTGCGTCTCTTTTTACTTCTAAGTTTTACAGTTGTAATTTGTAAGTTATTGTAAAATAATATGTTAATTTTTTAAGTTGCGGAAATTTACACCACAAAATTAAAGTTTAATTTAATTTTAATTTTTTCTTAATATAATTAAACTTGTAAAATACGGCAACATTATTTTATTTAATCAAAAATATCGCCAAAAACATCAAAAAAGCCCCCTTTTTTCTTTACGGGTCTGCCATATTTATCATAATAAACTTTTTCGTTTTTATTATAATAATCATCTCTCTTAGGCTCTTGATATTTTACATTATCGTCATATTTTGGACGTCTGTCTTTTTCGGAGTAATCTTCGTTATTGTATTTTTCAACTATTTTATCCAATTCGCCTCTATCAAGCCATATACCTCGGCATTTGGGACAATAATCAATTTCAACGCCTTGTCTTTCGCTAATTAATAGGTCAACATCACATACAGGACATTTCATTTTAACCTCCGTTTTTAATAAATTAACGTTAACTTTGCTTAAAAAGTTCTTATCCAAATTGCTGATTTATATATTAAAAAATAATGCTAATAATTGTTCTGCCGCAGCAGTAGGTACTTTTTTACCGTTAAGAATTTCTTCTTTAATTATAGGTATTATTTCTTTAATACTTGAATGGGAGTAAAACTTATCTTTTAAACTTTCTTCAATCATACTAAAGGTCCATTCTAAAAGTTGCTTTTTGCGTCTCTCTTCAAAAACTCCGCTTTCCTTAGTCTGTTGTTCAAAAGTTTTAATAACATTCCATAAGTTATCTATACCTTCGCCGGTTAATGCACTTGCAGTATAAGCCCCTGTTTTCCATCCTTTTGTTGCCGGTTGTAAATAATGCAACGCATTTCTGTATTCAGCGGCTGCAATTTTTGCTTTATTAATATTATCTCCGTCTGCTTTGTTAATAAGTAGAGCATCGGCAAGTTCAATAACTCCTTTTTTAATTCCCTGCAACTCATCTCCGGCTCCTGCAATTAAAACCAATAAAAAGAAGTCAACCATCGATCTTACCGTAACTTCGCTTTGCCCAACTCCAACGGTTTCAATTAAAATAACATCGTAACCGGCAGCTTCGCAAACCAATATTGTTTCGCGACTTTTTCTTGTTACTCCGCCTAAGGTACCTCCTGAAGGAGATGGGCGAATAAAACAATTATTTTCACGCGAAAGCTTTTCCATACGGGTTTTATCACCCAAAATAGAACCTTTTGTTACCGTACTGCTTGGGTCAACAGCCAAAACCGCTACTTTATAACCGGCTTTAATTAAATATAATCCAAAAGATTCAATTAAAGTACTTTTACCCGCACCTGGTACGCCTGTTATTCCTATACGTAAAGATTTACCGGAAAAAGGGAGTATCTGCTTTAAAATTTCTTGAGCTTTTTCTCTATGAGTAGGTGAGTTACTTTCAATTAATGTAATAGTTCTTGCAAGTAATGTTCTATCGCCGTTTAAAACCCCTTTTACCAAATCTTCCGTACTTGGTTGTTTATACCTTGCACCAACATTCTGGGAATGTCTGTGTGCTTCGGGGGCTATTTTATTAGCCCCTTCAACACCTTTAACAACTCTAATTGCAAATTCACTCCCCGCATTTTCGGGTACCCAATCGGGTAAATATGAATCGTTTTGTTTTATTTTATCCACAATATTAACTTACAAATCTTTTATTAATTTCTTCCATAATCTTTAAGCCGGCTAAAGGAATTTTAGTTCCCGGTCCAAAAATTGCAGAAGCGCCATGTTGATATAAAAATTCGTAATCTTGTGCAGGAATAACACCGCCAACAATAACAATAATATCTTCACGACCTAATTTCTTTAATTCTTCAACTAACTGAGGTAATAATGTTTTATGACCTGCAGCCAATGAACTCATACCTACACAATGAACGTCATTTTCAACCGCCTGACGTGCAGTTTCTTCGGGAGTTTGGAATAAGGGACCCATATCTACGTCAAAACCCATATCGGCATACGCAGTAGCAACAACTTTTGCACCGCGGTCGTGTCCGTCTTGTCCCATTTTCGCAATCATAATTCTAGGACGTCTTCCTTCTTTTTCGGCAAAGGCATCCGTCATTTCTCTAACTTTGTTTATCATACTTTCCCCTTCATCGGCATATTCCGAGTTATACACACCCGAAATTGTTCTTGTA
>DAINPX010000382.1:0-3309 GCA_036743235.1 Melioribacteraceae bacterium | reverse complement strand
GAATTACGGCAATATTAGGATCTTTCATTAATGCATCTGTACCTTCTAAAGTAGGAATTGACATACATTGTATCAATCCTTCAGGTGCACCAGCTTTAATTGCTGCTTCTTTTATTACTTTTATAGCTTCTAAAGTACAATTAAGTGCTTTTGGATGAGGACTTGCAACTATTGAATTTCTGCTTTTTAACGAAATAATTGCCTTAAACATTACTGTTGAAGTCGGATTAGTTGAAGGAATTAAAGCAGCAACAACCCCCATTGGTTCGGCAATTTTTACTATTTTACCGTTTTTTTGAACATCAATAATTCCAACTGTTTTTAAATCCTTTATCGATTCCCAAACCGATTTTGTGGCAAATGTATTTTTGGTCTTTTTATCTTCAATCTTTCCAAAGCCTGTTTCTTCAACAGCCATTTTTGCCAATCGTTCAGCTTCGTTAAACCCAACAGTAACCATAGCACTAACAACAGAATCGACCTGAGCTTGACTAAAATGTTTAAATTCTAATTGAGCATCTTTTGCTTTTTGGCACAATAAACGAACTTCTTGCGTTGAAAGTAAATCTTTATCAATATTCATACATCATCCTCAAAATTAACCTCTAAATATAACTAAGATATTTTTAATCTTCAAGTATTAAATTACTTTTAATCATTAAAGCCAATTCTTCAAAAAAATCTCTATTAGTTATATCTCCCTTTATTTCATATGCTTTATATAAATTAGAAAGTATTCTAATTAATATCATTTTAACTGTGGTTTTTTGTTTCACAATAGTTAAAAACGATTCATAACTTTCTTCAGCCATTAATCGCAATTCTTTATCCGAAATTATTTTACCCCTATTAAAACAATCAATTAGTATATAATTATCTTTAATAAAAGCTTTTGCCAAAAAATGTCCCGGAAATCTACACCCCTCTACTCGAAAACCTAAATTTTTTGCTGTTAACATAAACAGTATAGTTAAGCTAATAGGCAAACCTTTTTTATAAGTAAGTACATAATCTAGATTACTATTTTGCGGATTGTAATAATCTTCTTTACATCCTTCGTAACCTTCGGCTATAAAAAGAAAATTAGCTAAATCAAGAACGTTTAAATCATCATTATCTTTCATATATTTAAATGATAATTCTTTTATTCTATCGGATAAATTAGGATTATATTTAATTCCGTAATCATATTTAATAAGTAATTCTAAACCTCTTTCAAGCAACAAATATTCATCTTCAATAGTAATAGTTTTTGACCATTGCAGCTTTAACCAAATTCTCCTATTGTTCCAAATAATATCTAAAATAGGTTTTATTCTATCGTCATTTAATGAGTAATTAAGATCAGTTATATCTTTTTCAAGCATAAGTCCATAATTTTCAAATGCTGTTCTAACTTCTTTTTTAACATCTTCGTTATCATCATCCAATAAATGTAACAATGATATTAATTTATTATGCTCTGTATTCATATAACTATTTTTATTTAAATATAATCCGAACCAAAAAAACTTTGGTTCGGATTTTTATAAATTATTTATTGTTCCCAACAATATTAACTTCAATTTCAATTTCATTTGAAACTTTACTTGGTATTGCTTTACCGTTTACATTATAGTCCGCAAGTTTAATATTAAATTTACCTCTAACATTTAATAAATCACCGGCTGCACGCATCTTTGTTTGTTCATTTTCATCTAAATAAACAACAGTAAAAACACCCGAAACGGTTTTTGTAACTCCTTTTAAAGTAAAATCACCCGAAACATTAATTTTCACTTTGTTATCTTTACTTTCCACTACTTTATTAACTTTTTTAACTTCAAATGTTATATCAGGGTATTTTTCGGAATCCAACCAATCAGCAGAGGCAAGGTGTTCATCTCGTAATGCAATTCCGGTTTTAATACTTTTAACAGGAACTGATAACTTACCCTTTAAGGTTTTGGATAAATTTGAAACATCAAAAGATATGCTTCCTTTAATGTCGTTAGAAATTCCCGTAATATCTTCTAATATGGTTCTACTATAAAATGTAGCTTGGTTTCTACCGCCTTTGTCTTCAAAAGTAAAAGTCTGTTCTCCTTTAGCTTTAACCTTTAAATTCTGAGCATTTAACGTAAGCACAGAAAAAAACAAAACAAAAATAAAAATATATTTATACATAATATGTCTCCTTAGTTATTAATTGATGATTTTTTAGTTTTCAAAATAAAATATAAAATACCCCCTATAAACAAACTAACTCCGGTTACTAACAAAGTTAAATCCAAACCCCAAATAAACTTATTTTCGGTAACTTTATAAACAGTATCAAATAACTCATCTTTTTTTTCGGTAACAACCGAAGTTTTTGTAAGTATCTCAAACCCATAAAAAGCCCACAAAATTACTGATAACAGAGCTACTAAGATACTGGAAATAACTGATATTTTTTGTTTACTATTCATAATTTTCTCGCTTTTTAATAGTAACATAATTTTTTTAATTATTGTTCAAAATGCAAATTGATTATTTGATAAAAAAGAATTAACTTTAATTCTTAATTTTATTTTCATAAAACACGAGGATAACGTATGAAATTAAAACCATTTAAGAATAATCCAATTACGGATTTTTCAAAACCGGCAAATTTCAAAAAACAAGAAGAAGCATTGGCTATTGTAGAAAAGCAATTTGGAAAAACCTACCCGTTGCAAGTCGGCAATAAAGCTTTAAAGACAGAAGCAGTAATTACAAGCATTAATCCCTCAAACAAAGATCAAGTGATTGCTTATTTTAACAAAGCAACTAAAGAAATAGCAGATAAAGCCGTTGTTGAAGCTGCAAAAACTTTTGAAACTTGGAAAAATGTAAATCCCGAAGAAAGAGCTAAAATTTTACTTAAAGCATCTGAAATAATTCAAAAACGCCGATTTGAAATTAATGCTTGGATGATTTTTGAAGCTGGTAAAAATTTTACCGAAGCAGATGCAGATACAGCCGAAGCTATTGACTTTTTGGAATTTTATGCAAGAGAAATTTTGAGATATAGTGCAAAACAACCAATTACTCCGGTGCCTGGGGAAGCTAATGAATTATTTTATGTTCCAATGGGTGTTTATGCTGTAATTCCACCATGGAATTTTCCATTTGCTATTTTAGTTGGAATGACAAGTGCAGCAATAGTTTGCGGTAATACTGTTGTATTAAAACCAAGTAGCGATACTCCAATGATGGGGCGTTTGTTTTATGATATATTGATTGAAGCAGGATTACCGAAAGGTGTATTGAACTTTGTTCCGGGAAGCGGTGCAGAAGTTGGTGATA
>DAINPX010000381.1:0-3345 GCA_036743235.1 Melioribacteraceae bacterium | reverse complement strand
CCTGCTATACATCACCAACCCATGACTTCAGTCGTAGGTAACTCTCAGAAGTGCATCCCCCTCAGAATCTTTCTATCCAACCCACGACTTCAATCATGGGAGCTGCAAACTCATCACCCTTCCACAGGCAATTCATCACAAACCCATGACTTCAGTCGTGGGTTATCAACAACATCAGTCGTGGGGTATAAGAAAAGTCAGGTGTGACTTAACGCGTGGAAGATTTATTTCTATAAGCACAGGATTATATAGCTATGTAATTAGATAGTGATTAGGTTTGATTGCCTAAGTATAGCCGCTATCTCGAATAAACTAAATATTTTTATCATTATTTTTTAAATAAGTAATTAAAGTATTTAATTTACTTTTTAAGTCAATTAAATCCTCAATTTTAAGAACATCTGAAGATAAAGACTCCACAAGTTGCATGGGAATTTTTATAGCATCTTCTTTAAGTTTATTTCCCTTTTCGGTTAAATAAATATTTACTACTCTTTCATCAATTTTAGATCGTTTTCTAAATATAAGATTATCTTTCTCCATTCTTTTAAGTAAAGGAGTGACGGTATTAGTGTTTAATATTAAACGGTCTGCAATCTGATTAACCGTTTTTCCGTCACTTTCCCATAAAATCATTAAAACCAAATATTGCGGATAAGTGATATTTAATTTTTCCAGAAATGGTTGATACTCCCTTGTTATTAGACGTGATGCCGCATAAACAGGAAAACAAAGTTGATTATCTAATTTTAAATATTCATAATCCGACATTTATAACTCCGTTAAAATTTTATTTTTTTTTCCAAATATTCTTCAATCTTTTTTGGTTTTGTAAATGGTGAAAACCTTTTTACCGGGTTACCGTTTTTATCAATCATAAATTTAGTAAAATTCCATTTAATATTATTACCAAAAATTCCGGGTAATTCATTTTTTAATAAAGTAAAAATTGGATGTGCATTTTTACCGTTAACTTCTACTTTGCCAAACATTGGAAAGGTAACACCATAATTAATTAAACAATTTTCTCCTATTTCTTTTTCACTCCCCGGTTCTTGATTTCCAAATTGGTTACACGGAAAACCTAAAACCACAAAACCAACACTTTTATACTTTTTATATAATTCCTCCAACCCTTCGTATTGCGGCGTTAACCCACACTTGCTGGCAGTGTTTACTACTAAAATTGTTTTACCTCTATATTCTTCCATACTTACTTCTTTACCGCCAAGTGTTGTTGCTTTTAAATCAAAAAAGTTTTTCATTTTGTTTTCTCCTATTATATCTTAAAAGATTTTATCGTTTACGATACAAATATAAACAAATTTTTTATATATCGCAAGCGATATTTTTATTTTTTATTTTGGGATAATAAGAATGGCAAAAAGATAAAAAAAGTCCCCATCTCGTTTTACCGAGATGAGGACATTAATAATTAAAGAAATATTAATTCAAAATTACTTTAATAACATCATTTTTTTTGCTAAGGAGTATGATTCACCGTTAATAACATTTGTAGCCGATAAACGATAAATATACATTCCCGAAGCCAAATTGCTTAATAATTCTGTATTAAATTCAACATTATAAGCACCGGCAGTTTTTACTTCATTTATTAAAGTAACAACTTTCTCTCCGTTTATTGAATAAACATCAAGTTTTACATTGCTTGTAAAAGGTACTGTAAAGTTTATTTTTGTACTTGGATTAAATGGATTAGGATAGTTTTGTTCTAACGAGAATGTTTTTGGTAAAGCATTTTCAACATTAACAACGTCACTATAAACAAATGAACCGTCAAAATCTACTTGTTTTAATCTATAACTAATTAAAGCAGAATTGATATCTGTTAAATCGTCTATAAAAGAGTAAGCAGTTACTTCTGTTGAGTTGCCTTGTCCGGCTCTAAATCCAATATTAGTCCATTCGCCGTTTTCAACCTTTCTTTGAACTTCAAAACCTAAGTTATTAGTTTCGGTAGCAGTTTTCCAAGTTAAATCAACAATTTTTCCGCTTGCTTTTGCAGTAAACGAAGTTAATTCAACCGGTATTATTGATCCCATTGTGCTTTTTAAAATTAAACCGGCAGCACCAACGGCAATACCGTTAGTTGCATCTTGGTAAACTTTTATTGCATTTACACCAGCAACAGAGGTAGGTAATCTATCGGATATCCAAGTTGTTCCGTAATCTGTAGAGTGTAGTATTCCGTTTTGGAAAGTACCTATCCAAACATAAGGAGTACCGTCAATAAAATCTGCCAAGTTTGCTGTTGCAGTTATAGGGAAGTTAACTAGTGTCCAATTAGCTCCGCCGTCAATGGTTTTCATCACTTTTCCGCCGGTGGTTGTGCCGTCATTTACAACTGCAATTCCTTTTAAAGCATCACTAAAAGCAACACCGTAAGTATTAACACTACTTCCGGTAACTCCACTTGTCCATGGACCTTCTAAACCTGTACTTGACTTATAAATTTTGGTTTTGTTTGTACCAAACCAAACATTTGTACCAACTCTATCATACGAACAATTCCAACCTGCTTCACCGCTTGCAGCAGTTAAAGAAGTAGCCAAAGCCCATGTTGCACCGCCGTCCGTACTCTTTAATAAACGCCAAACACTACTTGTTGGATCGCCTTGTGCATAAGCTAAATTTTCATCAACAAAATCAACAACGTTAATAAAACTACCGCTGTTTGTGGAAACTTTAGTCCAAGTTGTTCCGCCGTCTGTAGTTCTCCAAATATTTCCGCTTCCGTCACCAACAATAGCTTTTGTAGAAGAAATACCGGAAATTGAATATAAATCGGGGTTACCTGTAACGTTGGTTACTTTAGACCATGTAGCACCACCGTTTACACTTAATAATACAACACCGCCGTTACCGCAAATCCAAGAAATTTGCGAATTAACTATCGAAACGGCTGTTAAGTCTGTTGTAACCGGAGAGGTAACAACTTCCCAATCGTAAGCGCTAGTTTGACTGCTTATTGTAAATGTACCGTTACTTACATCATTTATTGCAGAATTATTGGCATCGCTTACTCTAACAATGCATAATCCGCTTGGTGTATTAGGAACTACATAAGCATAAGTACCCGGTGTAGCCGAAACGCTTGCAACTACGGTTTGCCAATTTGTTCCGTTATTAGTCGAAATTTCTATTTTAACATTAGACACATTTTGGCTTGTCCAAGTAATATTTTGGGTTGTACCTATTACCCAATGCTCTCCACCATCAGGTGCAGTAACAGTAACTGAGTTATTAACGGTAGCAAAAGTTAATTCGCCTACCCAACTACCCCAATTGTTGGTAGATGCGGTATATACCGTAAGAATATATATT
>DAINPX010000380.1:0-3347 GCA_036743235.1 Melioribacteraceae bacterium | reverse complement strand
TATCAGAGGTTGTATAAGCATATTTGGTATTGAAGTATTACAGCAATTTTCATCTACATTTTTTATATAGTTAAATTTATCCATAAATCTAATTTTTTCAATTTCAAGATATAACTCTATATTTTTAATTTCATCGCAAAGTTTAACAAATTGATTGTCGTTTTTGCTTAATGTAGAACGAATAAAAGAAGAAAGTTTAACTGTCATTTCATGTGCTCTTTTATCTTCGGCAAGTATTAAACTGCTAATAGAATTTAAACTATTGAAAATAAAATGCGGATTTATTTGGTACTTTAAAGTTTTTAACTCATTTTCTTTCATTAAAGCATTTAAGGTTGTTTCATTAATCAATTTATCCTTAAAATTTAGATAATAAATAATTAAATAAAAAATAATGATTACCGATAAATAATAAAACAAACCGATAATAAACCTTATTAAAGTTCCGTTTAATAAAAAGTGTTGCTCGGTTGTAGTTAAATCAATAAACGTATATAAAACCATATACGAGGCAATTATCCAAACAGTTGAAACTGTAATAGCGCCTGCTGTATGGTTTAATATTATTCTTAACCCTGATTTATTTTCAAATGTATTAAATCTTACAACATACCATAAATTAATTGCCAAAGCAGCAAAAATTAAGTTAAATATAAAACTTTCTGCAGCAATATAATTTATTCTGATCTCGGTGGAAGAATATAGTACCAAGAAATATAATCCTGATATAATTATCCAACCGGTAATATAAATTAAAGCAGATGATCTGTTTGATACAAAAATGTTATCCATAATTAATTAGTCTTTTATTTCCAATCCGCCAAAGATGAAAGTTCCTTTTACTATCAATTTTTTATTCGGGTCAAATGTTAAATTCGGAATTTTTCTTCTGTTATCGGTATAACCACCAAAAACAGGAACAACGTCAAATTCAATATTCCAATCCTTAGGTAAGTGCAATGTATTACCGCCGAATATACAAACCACATCTAAATAATTAACGCCTTCGGCTAATTTTGCTTCATAAAAATCAATTTCACTTCCTCCAAAAATAGATGTAATTTTACCGCCTCTAAAATTCTGCGAGTTAATTATTTTTTTACCTCCGCCAAAAATAGCAACATCATCCAAGTATTCATTAACATTTATGTTAGTTGGATTTGTATTATAAAATCCTTTATTTCCGGGTTTTTCACATTTACCCCCTTTTTGTCTAAAAATGATATATAACCCCAAAACAACTAATAACAGGGGCCAAAAAGTAGGGTATAAACCAATTAAACCGATTGCAACTAAAATTAAGCCTGTATCCCTACTGTTAGAAATATATAAATAAGTTCCAAGAATTATTAAAATTGACTGCCATTTAAATATAAAATTAGGTATGCTAAAATCGAAAAGATTATAATTATCGAGCAAGAATAAAGCTCCTAATACTATTAAAAGTAATCCAAAAATTATACGCGGGCGATTATTACTGTTTTTCATCTTTTAACCTCATAAAATTTGTTGTTAATTAAATTAAAAAATTTAGTGTAAAAATAAACTATAATTTTTAGTGGAAAAAACGAAAATCGGTGAATGATGTTAAAATATCGGTAAATAAAATAAGACATTGGTGTAAAATTTAATTTTTTATTTTTATTAAATTTAATTATATTTAAGAAACAAAAATTAACTTTTAACTAACAAATAAATATATTTAGAGGTTTTATTATGGCAATGAAAATAACAGACGAATGTATATCATGCGGTGCATGTGAAGCTGATTGTCCGAATGATGCAATTTACTCAGCTGGTCAACCTTATATTTTAAATGGAAAAGAATATCCTGCATTAAACGATGAGCACACATATATAGTACCTGATAAATGTACCGAATGTGAAGGATTTTTTGATTCACCACAATGCGTAGATCAGTGCCCAACTGAAGCAATTGTTCCTGATAATAGTCCTAAACCATAGTTTATTGATATTTAAAGATTGAAGCAAAATATAGCATGCAAAGATATTTAGAGCCCCTTTTTGGGGCTTTTTTATTTTAAATATTTATTATTATCAAATAATTTTGTATTTTAATTTTATTTTATAAAAATTAAACTAACTAACTTATTAATTAACAAAATGGGGAAAAGCATGAGAATATTTACTAAAATAGTAGTATTAAGCTTGTTTTTCAGTCTGACTATTTTGGGTCAGATATTTCAAGGACCTGCTAACGGCAGCGTAAGTTCCGGTGTAACTGTAAATACCAGCAGTTTTACCGATGGGGAAACACAAGCCCCGGGATTTAAACCCAAACCAATCCAAAACAAATTGACGGTAATGAAATTACCCGATGTTGACGGCGATTTAAGACCGTCTGGTTTGGAAGGCTCTAATTTTGTTGTTGATCCTTTAATTGGTGTTGTAGAAAAACCAAAAGACGGAGATTTTCAACTAACTAAAAATTTTCAGGGATTACCTGATCAAGGTTATTACATACCGCCGGATCCATATTTGGCAGTTGGACCAAACCACATTATTGCAACCGTCAATTCAAGATTCAGAATTCTTGATAAAAGCGGTACCGCATTAAAAACCATAGAAGCAGATACTTGGTATAATACTACTATGGCAAACTCCGATCCTTTCGATCCAAAAGTAATTTATGATCATTTTTCAAATCGTTGGGTAATGGTTTGGTTAAGCGTTCAAACATCTACATCTTATTTTATGATTTCTGTATCCGATGATTCGGATCCTAATGGTGTATGGTTTAACTGGAGATTACCATCTAACGTTAACGGAAATACAAGTGCCGGAAACTGGGCAGATTACCAAGGTGTAGGATATGACCAAAATGCAATTTATATTACATCTAATCAGTTTACTTTTGCCGGTTCATTCAGTTATTCAAAAATAAGAATAATTAATAAAGCAGATTTATATGCTGCTACTCCGGGTGTTGTAAATTGGAAAGATTTATGGGATATAAAAAATCCTTCTCCTTCAGTAAATGTTTTTGGCTTAAGACCGACACGTAATTATGATACTTCAAGTGAATATTACCTTGTAAATAATTCACCTTATGTAACAGGAAACTATTTTATTGTTTACAGATTAACCAATCCTTTAACTAATCCATCACTTACGGCAGTTCAAGTACCGGTTACGGCTTATACCGATCCTAACGATGCAAGTCAATTAGGTTCATCAAATACTATTGATGGCGGCGGAAGCAACTTAAGAAACGAACCAGTAGTTAAAAACGGTATGTTGCACTTGGTTCATGCGGTTAAAAGCGGAACAAGCGGATTATATTCCGCTGTTAGATATTGTAAGATTAATCTTTCTACAAATACAGC
>DAINPX010000379.1:0-3356 GCA_036743235.1 Melioribacteraceae bacterium | reverse complement strand
AATTGGAAGCTATCAACTACTGTTTTGTTTGCAAAGTCGTAAGCATACCAGCTACCTCTTGTAAAGTTAGCTGTAGGTGAATCGTTTGTTGAACCGGCACTGAACCATAATGTACCGTTCTTTTTATCCCATGCAAATGATTCTACTTTGGCTCCTTCGGCAATAGAATCGGTCAAAGCAAATTGATCAAATTCACTTGCTCTTGTGTAAACATAAATTTTACCTTTATCGTAACCAGCCCAATATAAAGTTAAACCGTCATTAGAAAGTCCGAAGCCTCTTGAATAACCAACTGTAGCATCCAAACCGTTCATAATTACGTTTAAGTTCGGGTCAAAAATTACTAACGGGTTTCCCGGTACTACAAAAGCAACATAAATGTTACCGTTAGCATCACTCATTGCAGCTGTAGGTGATCCGCCAAAATCTGCTCTTGCCATTAACTCACCGGTTTGGTAGTTAATTTTAAATACTTTGTTAGGACCACTTTTACAATGGATAATGTTTCCGTCTTTATCAACGCCCATACCACGGCTATTTCCTTTCAAAGTATCTGAAATACCGTCTTTTGAAAGAACGCGAATAGGTGAAAATGATGCCGGTGTACCGTCTGCATTATAAACATAAATTGCAGAAACTGCTACTTTTACACCGCCGGCTGTAAAAACGCTGTCTAATGTAGAAAAGCTACTTACCCATATTTTTCCATCAGGGTCAATTGCTAAACCGTGTGTTTGAAATTTCAACGTATCGGGATTTGGAGGAGGGAATACTCCCGAATAGCTGAATTGTGCTTTCATTACGCTAAATGCCATAAGAAAAGCGATTAAAGTGATTAGTTTTTTACTCATATAGTTACTCCTATTTATGATTGTAAATAAGTTAATTTTGTTAGAACTTTAGTTTCTGCCGTAGTAAGGTGCACCTGGTTTTTGCATATCCACTCTTAATACAACTTGAGCTTTAGTTCCTACTTTTTCCCGAGTATAATATAAATTATTATCGGGTCCCCAAGCAAATAATAACGCATTCGGTCCTAATAACCCCGGGTACAAGGTTTCATAATTTCCGTTAGGATGTACAACAACCACAGGGTCTGTCATATTTGTACCTATTATCATATCCCCGTCTAATGCAAAAGTAACTGCCAAAGCAGAAACTGCAGGGAAATCGGTACCATATTTTTCTGTCAAAGAGAACACTTTTTCAAAAGCAGTCAAACTATCGGCACTTATAATCTTCGCTCTAAATATAGCTTCTTCATTATCTTTTGTAGCAGCAACATAAACATACAAATTTACATTATTTTCTTTAAAAATCCTAATAGATTTAATATTGCCGTCAAATGCAAAAGTTTTTATACTTTTATCAGCAGATTTTATTCTATAAACACCTGCATTGTTCCCTGTATTATCTCCGCCGCTCCAAATGTTACCGTCAGGATCAAAGTCGAAATCGTAAATGTTTCCTAATGCCGTATTACTTGAAACATAAGTAACCGGTTTTGCTCCGGCTGTAATTTCAAACAATACTTTTTGACGGCGAGCAGCATAAATTTTTCCGTTTCTCCATTTTAATGCAGTATGGAAAGTTTCGCTTCCGCGTTGTGCCCATTCGGTTAAAGTACCGGTTGGGGTCAATTTTTTAGTTCCGCCGGTTCCTCCTTGAAATGTAAAGGACATATAAATATTTCCTTGTTCATCTGTGGTTAAGCCGTTAGGCACTTCAAAATCTTTAAAATCAAATACTTGTTCAACAGCTGCTTTTAAATTATATTTAACTGTATTACTAAAATCCGATACTTTGTAAACAGCAACTTTTACCGAAATATCATCAAGTATTAAATTAGGTGCTTTTACTACTAATTGTGTTGGCTTGGCATCTAAAACAGTGGCTATCGAACCGTTAAAATATACTATATTTTCTTCTTTTACTGTAGAAAAGTTATTTCCGGTAATAGTTATTTCAGATACACCGGCTAATGCACTTCCGGCAGGCGAAAGTGATGTAATCTCCGGCGTTGAGCCTTTTGGTTTTGCCGGGTCGTATAAACTTGGTGTTGTATCATTTTCGCAACCCGTAAAAAGCATGGTAGCAATAAATAGCAATGTCATAAAAACGCTTATTTTTACAACACCTTTTTTATAAATATTTTTCATAAAATTAACCATTATAATTTCCGAATATTAATTATAACAAAATTTATTAATTGAATGCAACATTAAAAGTTATCCTATGAACATCGTTAAATGTTTCAAATTTGGTATAACTGTAATCTAGTCCGTATCTAACAATATCATCACCAATTTTAACACCGAAACCACCCGAAAAATTATAATCGTCACTTGGTGATGTGTAACCGGCACGGACTACAAATGTTTTTAAAAATGTGTATTCAAATCCAAAGTTTATTTGTTCCGAATAATCTCGCGGATGTGCTGCATCAACAGAAACCAACAAAGAATGGTAATTTTTGTACTCTTCAAAAAAGTCAATAACATCCATTGCCATACCAATACGGAACGTTAAAGGCAGCTGAAAAGCTTCTTCTTTGTATTTAATTTCTGTCGAGAAATTTCTTACGTTCATAGCAAAATTTAAGCTTTTATAACCTGTATGGTACAAAATACCAAAATCGAATGCTATTGCACTTAACGAATTATTTTCGGTAGTGTATCTTCCCGAATTATCAATATCCGTAACTGCAGAACCTAAATCTTGTTTTGTATATTTTACGTTTCCGCCAACCGCAAATTTATCGCTTAAAGCTTTTGCATAACTTACGCCAACCGAATATGCACTTGGGCTAAAAATTCCGGTTTCAATATAACCGTTATCGTTGGAAGCAACTACGGTTCCCATAAAAGCACCGTAATCTACACTTGTAAACGATAAACCGAATACCCCGTAATTTCCAAAATCGGGAGCGTAAGATATACCGCCGTAAATATAATCAATATCGGCAATCCAGCCAACGGTACCCAAAGTAACGTCAACCGTGTTTTTATTATATGCCATTGTAGATGGGTTATAAAACATAGCCGTAGCTCCGTTTTCAACAGCGGTTACCGCCGTTCCCATGGCTGTTGCCCTAGAATCCGTTGATAAACTTAAAAACTTAAAACCGGTCTGAGCAAGTTTTTTCCTTTCTTGGGCGTTTATATTAAGCAACCCAATCATTATCAAAACTATTATTAATATATTTCTTTTCATCGTTTTACCTAAGTCTTATTAGTTAATATTAGCGGATTACGGCAAATTTAGCTATATGCTTTTCACCTGTTTTCTTATCTGTAACAACGGATATTAAGTCTGGAATGCCTTTTGCAAAGTCTGCTGCTTATGAGTGTGATGTC
>DAINPX010000378.1:0-3365 GCA_036743235.1 Melioribacteraceae bacterium | reverse complement strand
ATAGAAGTTTATAAAGGGGCTATTAATTATTATCAAAGTTTTATCAGGGAGCTAAAGAATGAAGATTTTATTTACCTTACGAATAGCGACAATTTTACTATTTATTAGTGCTTTTAATATATATTCTCAAGGCACGATAAAAGGTATTGTAACCGACTCGTTAACAGGCGATAGACTTGTTGGTGCAAACGTGTTTTTAGAAGGGACTTCTCACGGAGCCGCTGCAAATATTGAAGGTGTTTATATAATTAAAGGAATTCCCGAGGGAAAATATAATATAGTATTTTCTTATATTGGATATAAAGCTAAATTTGTAAGTGTTAATGTTGTAAAAAATAAAACTGTTGAATTAAACATGGATTTATCGCCGGAAATTGTTGAAGGACAAGAGGTTATAGTTACCGGACAACAGCGTGGTCAAGTTTCGGCAATAAATCAACAAATTAATTCAAATACAATTGTTAATGTAGTATCCGAAGAAAAAATTCAAGAATTGCCAGATGCAAATGCTGCTGAAGTGATTGGTAGAATGCCCGGTGTATCTATTAGTCGTTCGGGAGGTGAGGCTGATAAAATTACTTTACGCGGTTTAAGTGATAAATTTGGAACTGTAACGGTTGATGGAATGCGCATGGCTCCTACTGATGCGGATTCCAGAGGAATGGATTTAAGCACAATTTCGCAAGGTTCATTATCTGGTATTGAACTATATAAAGCTATTACGCCGGATAAAGATGGCGATGCAATTGCAGGAAGCGTAAATTTAGTTACAAGAATTGCACCAGAAGAAAGATTAATTAGAGTTGATGCAAAAGGTACATATAATAATATGGAAGAAAGTGTTAACCAGTATGATTTTTCTTTAAGATATGGAGAAAGATTTTTTGACGGTTTATTAGGTGTTCAAGTTTTAGGTAATATCGAGAAAAAAGATAGAAGCAATGAAAGAATTAATGTTGATTACGGACAAGCCCCAAATAATGTAAATGATTGGGAAATAAGTGACTTTACGGTTGAATATACCAAAGAAATACGTAAAAGAGGTGGAGCAAGTTTATTAATTGATTATAAAACCCCTGATAACGGAATAATAAGATTTAATAATATTTTTAATTCTACTAAACGTGATTATATAACATATTCAAGAAATTATCCGACCGGTAATGAGGATTTATTATATACGGCACGTGATAGAGAATTAGAAATAAAAACCTTTAATAGTTCATTAAGAGGCGAAAATCATCTTTTTGGTTTAGATATAGTTTGGGGAGCATCATTTGCATTGTCAAATTCGCAAACTCCATACGATTATTATATGGATTTTCTTGAACCTTCAAGTTTAAATTCGCAAGGTAATCCGATTTCTAAAATGAGTGTTATTCCTGATTATGTTAAGAAAGGAAATCCTGAAGGATTAATTCCTTATGCATTAAATAACTATAAAAAAGCATTCTTAAATTGGGGTTATTTTAGAGATACCGAAAATGAAGATAATGAAAAAGCAGGATTTTTGGATGTACTTAGAAAAATTAATTTAACCGATAAGATATCATGGGAAATAAAAGCAGGAGCCAAATACCGAGCTAAATCAAGATTTAAAAAGACAAGCGAGTTAGACGCAGCTTATTATTTATACGGATATCATAAATATACAATATTACCTGATGGGTCGGTAGTATTAAAAAACTTTGCAGGAACACGCTTTGAAAATTTATTGGTAGAAAACAATGCAATAATTTCAACTAATTTTTTAACTTTAGATCCTGAAAACAGATATACATTTGATGATAAATACTTCTTAAATCCAATGATTAATAGACAATCGTTAAGAGATTGGTATTCTTTAAACAAGAACGGAGCAGCAAATGCAAACGGTACAAGTTTGGAATATGCCGATAATCAAGAACGAAGATCAGAATATTATGATATAAATGAGAATGTTTTTGCAACATATTTAATGAATACATTTAATATTGGAAAAGATATAACCATAATTGCCGGTGCAAGACTTGAACATGAAAATAATGAATACTTTTCAAAATTTACACCGGGTAAATTAACAGGTTTTCCGACACCCAGCGGTACATTAAAAGATACTTCTTCTACATACAATGAAACTGTTATTTTACCAAACATGCATTTAACATATAGACCGACAGACTTTATGAATGTTAGATTAGCTGTTTATAAAGCATTGGCAAGACCTGATTTTAACCACAGATTAGAGTACTATGTAGCTAGAGACGGTGGCGGCTATACAACATTAGTTGTTGGAAATCCGGATTTAAAAACAGCAGAAGCATGGAATTTTGAAATTAATACTTCATTTTATGGCGGAAAAGTTGGGTTATTTTCTATATCTGCCTTTTATAAAGAAATTAAAAACATGTATCATGTTATAAATAATTTGCGTGTTGATAATACTGAAATATTAAATGAACTTGGAATTAAATGGAAAAGTCCATTTGGAACTTCACAGGTTTATAACTTAACGTATCCTTATAATTCTGATAAACCGACTAAAGTATGGGGCTTTGAAATAGAAGAACAAACTAATTTACACTTTTTACCGGGGTACTTACAGTTTATTGTTGTAGGCTTTAACTTTTCTTGGGTACGTTCAGAAACTTATACTTTGAATTCTGAAACTGTAACTTGGCGCGATTCACTTGAATTATTCCCCGGTTCGGGTATTTGGATTCCAAGAGAAAACTCAAAAATAGTGTTATCAGATTCTAAAAATAAACTTGAAGGACAACCTGAATTTTTTGGAAATTTTTCAATAGGATATGATTACGGCGGATTTTCGGGAAGAGTATCGGTATTTTATCAAGGAGAATATAACAGCAGATTTTCAGGTGATAAAAAGTCGGATTTAATAGTCGGAAGTTTTACAAGGTGGGATTTGGCATTAAAGTATAAATTTAATGATAATCTATCAGTTTTCTTTAACTTTAATAATTTTACAGATGTTGAAGAGTCAACATATACTGCCAATAGGGTTAATAATTGGGAATTAGTAAATACAAAAGAAAAATACGACTTTACTGCCGATTTAGGCTTAAGAGTGACATTATAAAAATAAATACACACATTAATTAACGAGGAGTACCATGAAACAAAACCAAACAATTATCTTATTGCTTTTCTTCATTCTATCGTTACCTCTATTTACTTTTGCACAAAGTGAATTAGTAGTTGATCCATGGAATGGAAGTAACTACTTAAATGATGTAATTGCCGGTGACACAACTGCAACCGGTGCAAGAAAAGACTTAAACAGAGTTTATGTTCTAAAACGCAATGGCGTATATTTTGTTAATACCCAAATACGTAATTCCGGATGGCCTTTAAGATTAAAAGCA
>DAINPX010000377.1:0-3366 GCA_036743235.1 Melioribacteraceae bacterium | reverse complement strand
TGTCGTTACTATTACGAAGACCTCCGGGACGTGAAGCTTATCCCGGTGACGTATTCTATTTACATTCCCGCTTACTTGAACGTGCAAGTAAATTAAGTGACGAATTAGGTGGAGGAAGTTTAACTGCATTGCCAATAATTGAAACACAACAAGGTGACGTTTCGGCATATATTCCTACTAACGTTATTTCGATTACAGACGGACAAATTTATCTAGAACCAAACTTGTTTAATAGCGGTGTAAGACCTGCTATAAACGTTGGTATTAGCGTAAGCCGCGTTGGTGGTAATGCTCAAATTAAAGCTATGAAAAAAGTTGCCGGTTCGTTAAAAATAGACTTAGCACAGTTTAGAGAGTTGGAAGCTTTTGCAAAATTTGGAAGTGACTTAGATAAATCTACTCAAAGAACTTTAGCAAAAGGCTCAAGATTATTAGAGATATTAAAACAAGGGCAATATGTACCGGTACCTGTAGAAAAACAAGTATTAAGTGTATATATAAGCACAAATAATTATCTTGAAGCAATACCTTTAAAGGATATTAAGCGATTTGAAGCGGAATATTTAGAATATGTTGAAACTAAGTATCCTGAAGTATTAGAAGAAATTAGAAAAGAAAAATCATTATCGGATAGTTTGACCGAAAATATTAAAAAATCCGTTACTGAATTTATAACAAAATTTAAAACCAGCGAATAATAAATAAACATATATGGCTACATTACGCGATATTAAAAGACGTATAGTCGGTGTTACAAATACTCAGCAGATAACCAAAGCTATGAAAATGGTTGCTGCGGCAAGATTAAGGCGAGCACAAGAAAATGTAATAAATGCACGCCCTTACTCTAGAAAAATATATGAAGTATTAAATAATTTAATTGCAAAAGAAAAGAACTATACGCATCCGTTTTTTGAAACACGGGAAGTTAAATCTGTTGCAATGGTTATAGTAACATCCGATAGAGGAATGTGTGGTAGCTTTAACATGAATGTTATCCGCCGTGCGGAAGATTATATTAGAGAAGAATTGTTTGAAATAAATAATTCGGGTAATTTAACTTTATACTGTGTCGGAAAAAAAGGGACGGAGTATTTTGTTAAAAACGGATATAAAGTAAATAAAGATTATACCGGATTATTTGGAAATTTAAAATTTCAATCAGCCGTTCAAATTATGAATGAGATTAAATTTAATTATCTGAACGGCTTGTTTGATAAAGTTTTTGTTGTATATAACGAATTTAAATCCGTGATGCAACAAAACTTAAAAATGGATCAGTTATTGCCTATACAAAGCGAAAGCAATGTAGAAATAAAAGAAGGGAGCGAATATATTTACGAACCCGGAAAAGCAGCAATAATAGATACATTAATACCGCGTGCATTAAATGCTAAAATATTTAAAGTATTTTTGGAATCGTATGCGGCAGAATTAGGTGCAAGAATGACGGCAATGGACATGGCGACAGAAAACGCTAAAGAAATTATTAGAACATTACGCATTACCTACAATAAAGCACGTCAGGCAGCTATTACAAAAGAAATTTCGGAAATAGTTACGGGTGCAAATGCTCTTAAAGAGAACTAAAAAAATAGTTGATATTTACCAAAAAAAATGTTAAATTTGTAAGTTTGCGATATGTTTGAAGACCTAACGAATAAAATAGAAAAAGTACTTAAGAAAGTAACCGGACAAGGGAAACTTTCGGAAAGTAATATAGCGGATACCCTAAGGGAAATCCGTGTTGTTCTTTTAGATGCTGATGTCAACTATAAAGTTGCCAAAAAATTTATTGACGATGTTAAAGAAAAAGCACTTGGTACGGAAGTAATAACATCAGTTTCTCCAGGGCAGTTAATAACCAAAATAATATATGACGAGTTAACTGCTTTAATGGGAGGTAGAAATACCGAATTAACCATAAATCCTTCAGGATTAACTGTAATATTATTAGTCGGTTTGCAAGGTAGCGGTAAAACAACCTTTGCCGGAAAGCTTGCAAAATACTTAAGCGGAAAAAGTAGAAAGGTGTTATTAACTGCAGCAGATATATATAGACCGGCTGCAATTGATCAGTTGAAGTTATTGGGACAGAAAATAAATGTTCCGGTATTTACAATTGACGGATTGAAAGATGCGGTTAAAATATCTGAAGATAGTTTAAAATACGCTAAAGAAAACGGATTAGACACTGTAATAATAGATACTGCCGGTCGTTTGCATGTTGATGAAACATTGATGGCTGAAGTCGGAAATATAAAGAAGAAAGTTAATCCGACCGAAACATTGTTTATTGTTGACAGCATGACAGGTCAAGATGCGGTAAATTCTGCAAAAGCTTTTCATGATAGAGTTGATTATGACGGAATAGTATTAACCAAATTGGACGGTGATACACGAGGCGGTTGTGCTATATCTATTAAGGCGGTTGTAGATAGGCCGATAAAATTTATTAGTTTGGGAGAAAAGCTTGAGACGATGGAAATATTCCATCCCGATAGAATGGCATCCCGAATATTGGGTAGAGGCGATATTATATCGTTGGTAGAAAAAGCCCAGGCACAGTTTGACCAAAACGAAGCCGAAGATTTGCAGAAAAAAATGTTAGAAAATAAATTTGACTTTAACGATTTTTTAAAGCAAATTAAGATGATAAAAAAAATGGGGTCAATAAAATCGTTGCTATCAATGATCCCGGGTCTTGGCAGTGCTATAAAAGATACAGAAATAGATGATAAAGAGTTGGTTAAGGTTGAATCTATAATTCAATCTATGACCAAAGAAGAGAGAAAAAATCCGAAAATACTAAACGGTAGCCGAAGAAAAAGGATATCGTTGGGTAGCGGTAACAGCATTCAAGACGTAAACAGGCTGATAAAGCAGTTTGACGAAATGAAAAATATGATGCGAATGTTTCAGTCTAAAGGCGGTAAACAATTGCTTACCGGCGGAACTGTTAACAACACAAAAAGCAAGCATAAGAACAAAAACAAAAAGAAAAAAAGGTAAATTATTCATTACTCGGAGGTAATACTAATTTGGCAGTAAAGCTAAGATTAAAAAGAATGGGAAAGAAGAGACAACCTGTTTATAAAGTGGTTGCAGCAGATTCCAGAAGCCCACGCGACGGTAAATTTATTGAAGCATTAGGCAATTATAACCCAAGAACAGAACCGCAAACAATAGAAATTAATGCCGAAAGAGCAATTTATTGGTTAGGATGCGGAGCCGAACCAACGGCAACAGTAAAAAACCTTCTTTCGAAGAATGGTATTTTATACCAAATAGAATTAAAAAAACAAGGCGTTGCTGAAGAAGAAATAGTCAAAAAAATGGAAGAGTGGAAAGCTACTCACCAATATA
>DAINPX010000376.1:0-3368 GCA_036743235.1 Melioribacteraceae bacterium | reverse complement strand
AGATACGAATTGGATATTTGTTTATTAAAAAATTCACATCAAGAAAAAGTGGATTTATTTTTAGTTAATAATACTTCTAAGCTAAAAATAGAATTTGATTGCAAAAACTGTATGATGATTATTAAACCGGAAAGGATGTAAAAATGAATTGCAAACTTAAAATAATTGCTGCCCTGCTAGGGTTCGAACCTAGACATTTCTGATCCAGAGTCAGATGTGTTGCCAATTACACCACAGGGCATTATTTTAAGACTTTAAAAATAGTAATATATCTGTAATAAATCAATATTTTTATTATTTTATTATATTACTTTTATTATATTGTAAATTAAATATCATAATAATTATGTCAAAATTTATATCTTTATTATTCTTTTTTTATACGGTAATTTCTGCTCAATCAGAATTAAGAAATAAAAAAATTGGGGATTTTTCTGAAGCAACATGCTTTAGCTTCATAAATTCCGGCTATTTTATTGTTGGTGATTATAACACTAATGAAATTTATAAAATTGATACAACAGGAATATTACTAAAAGAGATAGGTGGATATGGTTGGCAACCGGGTCTATTTGACTTCCCCGCTGCTATTCATGCAAACGAACTAAATACTTATATCTGTGATAAAAATAATGATAGAATTGTAATTACAGATAGAGACTTAAATTTTCTCTCTATAATTAGATCGAATGATAATAATACTCAAGTTAATTATAAACAACCAACTTGTTTTGGAGTTAACAACCAAAGTGATTTTTTTATCCTAGATTCCTACAATCAACAAATATTAAAATTTGATTTACGAGGTAATTTTATTCAGCAGATAGGCAGTTACGATCAAGGTGATTTTTATTTATCAAATCCCATTAATTTTGCCCTTTCTCCCGATGGCAAACTATTTGCAAGTAATTCAAAACAAATATTTGTTTTTGACCAGTTTGGATTAGGATTAATTAAAATCTCATCTCCAATTGAAAATGCAAAACTAAAAATTTTTGACACTTTTTTAACTATTTTTAATAATGATACCGTTTATACTATTAACCTTGCAAATTTAGGCTCAGGATTTAATAAATGTAACACCAATGATGCTTATAACATTGTAGAAGCAATTTTTACAGGAACGAAATTATTTGTATTAACAGAAAAAAATATTTTTATATATGAATATTAATAAATTTAACTATCTGAATTTAATTCTTTTTATTTTGTTAACTATTTGGATTTTTTTAATTTATTTTGATCTTTTATCTAAATACATCCCTTTTATTTCCATTTTTTCGCCGGCTATAAAAAATTTGTTTTCGCTATTGTGCCACCAGGAAAGTAACAAAGTTTTTACTTTAGATAATCATTCAACTTTTGTTTGTTTTAGATGTTTAGGCTTATATTGGGGTGCATTATTTACAAGTTCGCTTTTATTCGCTTTTCGTAATTTATACATACAAGCAAATAAAACTATTTTTTTTATTTCTCTAATATTAATTGCACTTGACGTTGTTTTAGTTAAATTAAACGTATATAATTACAACATCTATATAACATTTTTAACGGGTTTTCTTTTAGGTTTCATTTGTTTTTTATATCTTTACAAAAGCATTTTTGAACAACTTTCAAATAAAAAAAACATTGATGAATAAAAAGTACATTTCCCCGTTTGTTTCCGGTTTTGCAGCAGGCGTTTTGCAAATTGTTCCATTATTAAAAGGTTTTGCTTGCTGTTTGGTAATTCCGGCAGCAGCATATTTTTCATTACTATTAGATAAAAAAGCCAATAAAAGCGAAGAAAATATCTCTTTTAAAAAAGCAGCAGTATTTGGAATCTTAACAGGTTTAACAGCTGCAATTTTTGCAACTGTTTTTGAAGTAATTATTACACTAATTACCAAAAATAATGATATTGTTTTTGCACTTCCAGAATTAAATAAAATGTTTAGCGGTATGCCTGTTGACCCTAAGATAAAACAAGAATTAATTAATATTATGGGAAATATTGCAAAAGAAATAAAAACACATGGATTTTCTTTATTTTATACTATTTCTATTTTATTTAATAATTTATTTGTTAATATAATATTTGGATTTATTGGCGGAGTAATTTCAATGCAAATTTTAAATAAAAGAAAGGATATATCATGATTGCCGGTTTTATATTTTTCCTTCATTTTCTTTTTATATTAATAATTTTTTCTAAAAAATGGCAAAACGAATCCATATCTTCAGCCTTTACCAATAGCATCCTTATCATCATTCTTTTTGCTATCGGATGGTCTTTGGCTACATTTTTAACAAAACTAATTATTGATACTAAAGGTTTTGGTGTATATTTTGATAGAGATTCAATTTCGTTAGTTATTTTAACTTTTGGTGAATATTTTTTTTATAAAATGTATTTTGGAAAAGATTTTATCGAAGACGGTACGGAAAAGTAATAACCACCGTTTGAGATATTTGTTTTGCATTTCTCGGTAATGGTTCAAATCTCCATTGGCTTAAGGAGTTAATTGCTGCATTTTCTAATCTGCTATCGGCTTTTCTTATAGGAAAAATTTGTGAAACAGTACCATCGGGTAAAATAGTAAACCTTAGCTTTATATCAATTTCTTTGGCAACACCAGCCGGGTATTCTGGCAATGGGTGATGGTATATTTTCCTTTTTCCTCTTCCGCCAAAATCAATCGAAAATCCTTCTCCCCCCTCCCCCATACCTGATTCATTTTCTGAAGCATTAGGAATATCACTTGTACTTGACTTGGGTTTTATTTCTTTTTTCTCTTCTGTTTTGGCAATAATTTTGTTCTCATTATCAGTATTTTTCACTTTGGGAATTTCAATCTTTTCTTCGTTATCTTGCTGTGTTTCAACACGTCTTTCTGAAAGTTTCGAACTTATTCCACCAAAACCTGATGTACCAAAACCAAGAGTAATATACTCTTCGTTAATTTCGGGAGAACTAACTTTTAAGAAATATAATATTATAAAAATTATTATATGCAAGGTTAATGAAAATAAATAACCTTTTGTTTCAAGTTTTAATTTCATAATTAAAATGATTCTTTTTCGGTTTCAATCGTAAATTTATCTATTCCAACCCCTTTTGCTAAATCGATAACCTTAATTACCATGTCAATATTAACAGATTTATCTGCTTTTATTATTAAATTATTATCTTGAATATCGCTTTTAGCCGAACTTAGTTTAGCAGGTAATAATTCTAAACTTGTTACATCATTTCCAAAATACACTTGCTTATTTTCCGTAATAGTTACAATTAAAGGAGAAGCAATAGATTGTTCATTATTCTTTGAACCCGGTAGTTTTACTTTTACACCCGTCTGAATAATAAATTGTGAGGTTAATAAAAAGAA
>DAINPX010000375.1:0-3371 GCA_036743235.1 Melioribacteraceae bacterium | reverse complement strand
ATCAATAAATAATGTTCCGTTGTTAGCTTCTTCAAACCTACCTAAACGAGAACTGACGGCACCCGTAAAAGAACCTTTTTCATGTCCAAATAGTTCGCTTTCAATCAAATTTTCGGATAATGACGCAACATTAACGGTAACAAACGGCTTATTGTTTCTGTTACCGCTAAAGTGTATTGCTTTAGCCATTAGCTCTTTTCCGGTTCCGCTTTCTCCAAGTATCAATACTGTTGCTTTACTATCCGAGACCCTGGCTGCCGTATTAATTACTTCTTCCATTAAAGGGCTGCGGGTAATAATTCCTTCTAAACCAAATTTATTTTTTAGTTGTTCTTTTAGTTTTTTGTTTTCTTCGGTCAAAAGCCGCTTTTCTTTAATTCTAAAAAGTAAATTTTCCAGTTCGTCTAAATCAATCGGTTTAGATAAATAATCGTATGCACCGCTTTTCATAATTTCTACGGCATCTTCAACACTGCCAAATGCGGTAATAATAACTACATCCAATTCGGGATTAATTTCTTTCGATTTTTTTAGCACACCTAATCCATCTAATTCGGGCATCCTAAAATCGGTTAATACAACATCAATGTAGTTATCCTCAATAATTTTTATCCCTTCCAAACCGTTATTTGCGGTATAAACCGTAAAATTCCTTCGTTTTAAATAACTTTGTAACGATTCAAGCAAAGATTGTTCATCGTCAATTATTAATAATGCTAAATTTTTCATAAAGTTTTAATATTAAATATCCTGAATCAAATTTTACTTTTATATTCTACTCCCTTAACTAACCCCTTTAGGAATAATAATACTTACCGTAGTCCCTTTATTTACTTCACTTGTAATATTAATAATACCATCGTGTTCGTAAATAATACGTTGTGTAATGCTTAAACCTATACCCGTCCCTTTTGCTTTTGTTGTATAATAAAGATTAAATATTTTATTTAACTTTTCAGGCAATATTCCTTCTCCGGTATCGGTTATAATTATCTGCACGTCATTATCTAAACAAGTAACCTCAAAAAAAATATTTCCGGTATTATCTATTGCATCGTACGAGTTTTGTAATATATTCATTAAAGCTTGTAAAATTTTGTTTTTATCCCAATATACAATACTGTTACCGTTAATATTAAAAATAAAATTAATATTTTTTTGATTAAAATAACTTTTATATTGTTCTTTTATTTGAGTGTAAATTTCATTTACTTCACATTTATGCTTGACAATTGGTTCGGGGCGGGCAAATTTTAAAAAATCGGTTATAGTTAAATTTATTCGTTTAACTTCTTTAACAATAAGTTTTGTTAGGTTAAAATATTCCTCGTTATTTTCGGTAGCCGTAAAATCTTTATTTAATTGTTGTGCTATAGTTCCAATTGTATTTAAAGGGTTTCTTATTTCGTGGGCAACGCTGCCGGCAAGTTCGCCCATAGCACTTAACTTATCTTTGCGATTTATTTTTTCTTCCAATTGTTTTTGTTCGGTTAAATCCGTAAAAACAAAAATATAATTTACAGTATTGTTTTCATCCGTAAATGAAGACTGCGAAACTTCAAAAATATTTTTACTGTTGTTGTTTATTAAAGTTATTTGAATTCTTTTTTCGCTTAATGATAATAGTTTTTTTAGTTCGGGGTCATTAATTATTTGAAAAATATTTTTGCCTAAACAATTTTCAGGTGCAAAAATGGTTTCACCCTGTTTATTGATGCTAACTATTATAAAATTACTGTTACATACAATTATACTATCTTTAATATTTTGTAAAACTTTTTTGGAATAAGTTTCTATTGTTTTATACTGTTTTTTAAGTAACAAATTGTTTTGTGATGTAAAAATAAACGCAATAATAATAAATCCCAGTAATATTATTATTACGCCTGATATAATTAAACGTGTAATAAATCTTTTATTTAATGCGCTAAAATCTTCGTTAGATACGCCTATTCTTAACAAACCCAATTTATTATTGCCCGTGTTAAAAACCTGAACCGCCTCAAATACGTTAATGGAATCGGATTTGAAAATACGCCAATTAAAAGTTTTTGATTTTACCGAGTTTATTAAAAATTCCGAGTCTTCAATATTCTCAAGGTCTTTAAAATTTCCACTTGCCGCAATAAACCCCGCAGAATCTTGCAAAACTGCATATATCAATTTAGAATCTTCGGTTAAGTTTTTTAATAAAGCACCAAAACCAATCTTACGTCTAAAGTCTAAAATTTTATCGCCATCCAAAACTAAAACTATCGCACCGTTGTTTTTTGTTGCAAGTGCCGCAATATATCTAAACTGATTATTAATCCGTGCTTCTCGTAAACCGATAATTAACGTATCGGTATAGTTCTCAAAAATCGGGTATAGGCGTTCGTAAATGTTATTTGCCGTTTGCTCGTTGTTGGCAGTGGGGTGCGAGGAATAAACTTTATATCCCGTATTATCAAAAATGTTTATTCGTAAAATATCGTTTTCATCGGCAATTTTTTTTAACAGTATATTGTTAACTTTGCCTTCTTCCAATAATAGTCTTATTAAAACTGCATTATTCAGTAATCTTTTAGATAATTGTTGTTCAACTTCTCTGCCGGTAAGTAAAGCATTTTTAAGTGCTATATCTGTAGTTTCCAGTAATGCATGTGTGTTGGTTCGCATAAGTTTTGTAAACTCTTTGGAGCGTTGAAAATATTCAAAAACCAAAGAGAGAATAATTAAAACAGCCAATGCAATAAAAATTAAAATAAAACTGCTTGGTTGTATTTGCGAAACTTTTTCTTTAAGTCTTTTTAACACATTTTTTAGTTATTGTTTTTTACGGAACTTAATTTTTTATAAGCCAAAGCATATAACTGAATTTGTTTTAACATAGCATTTAAACCGTTTTTACGAGTAGGTGATAAATGGTTATCTATTCCTATTTTTTTTAGAAAAACCGGTGGAGAAGATAAAATTTCATCAGGTGTAGCATCGTTATACACTGCCAAAAGTAAAGCGATTAAACCTTTTACTATCTGGGCATCGCTATCTGCAGCAAATCTTATACGTCCTTCATTAAACTCGGCATATATCCAAACTTGCGATTGGCAACCTTCAATTTTATATTTGTCAATTCTATGTTCTTCATTAAACGGAGGAAGATGCCTACCGTATGTAATTATTAGTTCGTATTTGTTTTCCCAATCCTGCATTCCCTCAAAAATTTGTACAAAGTTATCTTGTTTTTCTTGAATAGTCATAATAGTACTAAGTTATTAATTAAAATGATATTTTTACTTTTTAAATATAAAAAAATTAAACCTTTTTAACACTAATTTACGTTATTTATATATGAAACCAATAATTTTATTTTTTTTAGCATTTATTACTTT
>DAINPX010000374.1:0-3389 GCA_036743235.1 Melioribacteraceae bacterium | reverse complement strand
AGATTTATTTGTAGGCTGGAACGGAACCGAATTATATGTTGCTACTCAATCTGCTCCTTCTTTGGGTAAAGATGTGTTTGTGTTTTTAACCGATTCTTTAGTTAATTTAAGAAATGCACCTTGGGCTAAATTAGGTAAAGTATTAAGTTGGGATGCGTTTTTGGCAAATGAAAGTACAAACAATTATTCAGGTTGGACAGATAACATCGGCAATACGAGTAAAGCAAGCGGAAACTATTTGGAAGGTACTATAAACATACAGCAACAGTTTGGATATATTCCGGCTTACTTATATTTGGCGGTGGGAAATTATAATACTAACGATGCCGGTGCTTTATTAAACCAAGTTCCGTTGGGTAACGGAAATACGGATATTGAAGCAAACGAATTTGCCAAGTTCGATTATTCTTTAGTTAATCTGGAAGAAACAATAACCGGAAATTATGAGTTTTCACTTGAACAAAATTATCCTAACCCGTTTAATCCGGCAACAAAAATTAATTACTCAATTCCAGCAAATTTGGGTAATGTAAAAACAAATTTGGAAGTATATGATATTTTAGGAAACAAAGTTGCAGTTTTGGTTAATCAAAACCAAAGCCCGGGTTTATATACTGTTGAATTTAACGCTTCTAAATTTAGCAGCGGAGTATATTTTTATAAGTTAACATACGGTGAGTATAGTATTACTAAAAAAATGTCGCTTGTAAAATAACTGAAGAAAGAATTAATAAAAAAACAAAAGGCGAACTAAAAGTTGCTCAAGCTTTTAATATCGCCTTTTTTATTCCCTATAGATATATAATGGGTTACAAATTTAATTAAAAGATGCAGCGGTAGATATTATTAAAATAATATCCTCCCGCTACACTTATATCCCCCTGATATAAAATTTATTCATATCTTAACGAATCGACCGGATTGTTTTTTGTTGCTTTTATAACATAAAAACTAATTGTAAATAATGTTATAAACATTACTATTATTAATGGTACTATAAACAAAGTAGCGGTTATTTCAATTTTTACTGCATAAGATAATAACCATGTATCAATTAAAGTGTAACTGAAAGGAATGCAGAGAATAAAAGCAATAATAATAAGTATTAAAAAGTCTTTTGTTAATAATTTAATTATATTAAAAGCACTTGCTCCCAACACTTTTCTAATTCCTATTTCTTTGGTTTTTTGGACTATCATAAAAGAAGATAATCCTAAAACACCTAAACACGTAACAAAAATTGCCAATAAAGAAAAAATTGTAAATACATTTCCAAATAAATCATCGGGTTTATATTGCTCGTTAAAATACTCATCCAAAAAGAAATATTCGAATGAGTTATTTGGAAAAAATGAAGCGTATTTTAATTTTAGAGTTTTAACAGTTGCTAAAAATTCGTTTGTGTTAATTTTCATAACCAAGCAACCCCTAACATCCCTTCCGGTAGGCATTAATCTATATATATGGGGTTCAAATTCTTTTTTTAACGATTGTTGATGGAAATTTTTTAAAACACCTACAACATTATAAATAATTCCCCAATAGCTTACTTGTTTTCCTATCGCTTCCTGTGAGTTTTTAAATCCTAACCATTCTACTGCGGTTTCGTTTAGTATTATTGCCAATGTGTCGGAAGGGAAATCTGTTGAAAAATTACGACCGGCAACAAATTTAAGATTAAATAGTTTTGCAAAATCGTAATCTATACCAACTATTTGGTAATTTTTGTTCTCGTCTGAACCTACTCTAAAAATTCCTCCGGCATCCCATAAAACTTGTTTACCGGGTACTTCGGTTACAAAACAAAACTCTTTAACTATTCTATTAGATAACAATTCTTCTTTAAATGTTTTTAGTTTATTTTTAAATTCTGCATCTCTAACTCTTGGTGCACGAATTACCAATACATTATCTTTTGTAAAACCTGTATCTTTGTTTTTCATAAAATTTAATTGTTCTATTACTGCCAAAGTAAATGTTATTAGAGTAATAGCTATTACAAATTGAATTACTACTAAAATTTTTCTAAGCCCTAATTTGTTACCGTTCGATAATCCTAACTTTCCTTTTAATACCGTTATTGGGCTAAATGACGAGACAAGCAAAATTGGGTAAATGCCCGAGACAATTATTCCGATTGAAAAAATAATTAATAATCTAATCCAAAAAACACTTTTATTCCAAACAATGTAATCTAAAGGGATTGAAATAATACTACTTATATAAGGGAAAATAATTGCAATAGAGATAATTGTTACAAATAAAGCGACCAAATTAATTAAAAAAGTTTCTATAAAAAATTGAATTATTAATTGTAAACGTGTTGCCCCAACTACTTTTCTTAAACCAACTTCTTTTGCCCGGCTTAAAACATGGGCAGTAGATAAGTTGATATAATTTAACCAAGCAATAATTATAACTACAACGGCTATAATAGATAAAAAATTAATAGTATCTTCGTCCCCGTTTTCTTCAAATTCCTGCTGATAATTTGAATTTAAATGAATTGAAGCAAGAGGTTGTAAAACTAATTCCATTCTTAAATTATATGGTTTCCAGGCTTCGTTAATCTCTTTATCAATAAAAGCCATCAATTTTTTATGAAAAGTATTTATATCGGCATTTTTCTTAAAAAGAATATATGTAAACCAACCCGAATCTCCCCACGAGTATTCAACATCCTCTCCAAATTTTGCGATTAGTGTTTTATAAGAGAAAATAAAATCAAATTTTACGTGAGAATTTTGAGGAACATCTTCAAAAACTCCTACAATTTTATATGCTGTCTTTTTATCTACAGTAATAATTTTATCAATCGGGTTTTCATTGCCAAAATATTTTTTTGACATTGAGTTAGATATGAAAGCCGTATTAGGATCTTTTAGATCTTTAATCGGGTTTCCAAGTAAAATTTTAAAATTAAATATTTCGAAAAATTCCGTTTCGGCAAAAAATAATCGTTCTTCAAAAAATATTTTATTGTTGTATGCTACTGTACCAACACTTTTAAAAATTCGTGCAACTTTTTCGGCTTGGCTAAATTGCTCTCTTATCACTAAACCGGCAGGGGGGCAACAAGAAGCAAATTTTACGGCACCTCCGTCTTTATCGGTTCTTTCGTATCTTAACCTATAAATTCTCTCGTAGTTAGAATTAAATTTGTCATAACTTTTATGGTAATCTATGTAATGCAAAATTAATATAAAAACCGTTACTCCTATTGTAAGACCTAAAATGTTAATTATGGAAAACAATTTTGTTTTTATTAAATTTCTAAAGGCGGTAATTACATAGTTTTTTAACATTTTTCGTTCCTATTCATATTTTAGTAACACTACAGGATTAACAGAAGAGGCTTTTACCGATGTATAACTTACCGATAATAATGC
>DAINPX010000373.1:0-3430 GCA_036743235.1 Melioribacteraceae bacterium | reverse complement strand
AAAAGTATTCAATAGGCAAATATATAATTTTATGAGTTTCGCTTTAGATGAAGCAAATTCTGCTTTTAGTAAAGATGAAATTCCTGTTGGCGCTATTATTGTTAAAAACGATGTTATTATCGGACGAGGTTATAATAAAGTTGAAACAAATAAAAACCCGCTTCATCATGCAGAAATTATTGCCATAGAACAAGCTTGTTTAACTATAAGCGACAAATACTTAAATAATTGCGATATTTATGTAACCTTAGAGCCATGTGTAATGTGTATAGGAGCGATATTAAATTCTCGAATACAAAATCTTTATTTCGGAGCGTTTCAACCAAAATTCGGAGCATGCGGTTCGATGTTTAATATTCCCGATTTACATAAAACAAATCACTTTGTTAACGTCTATTCCGGAATTCTTGAAGATGAATCGGAAAAGTTGCTAAAAGAATATTTTATAAAAGTAAGACAAATAAATAGGTGAAAAATGGAAATCATAATTTTTGGTGCTCCCGGTGTTGGTAAAGGCACACAAGCTAAAATTCTCTCAACTCAATTAAATATTCCGCATATCTCCACCGGTGATATTTTGCGTGATGCGATAAGCAAAGGAACCGTAATGGGACTAAAAGCCAAAGAGTTAGTTGAAAACGGTGAATTAGTGCCCGATGATATTGTTGCCGGTATTGTTGATGAAGTTTTAACTGATTCTAAATCCCGCAAAGGATTTATTTTAGATGGGTTCCCCCGAACATTAGACCAAGCAAAATTATTACAGCCGATTTTAGAAAAAAACAAAATTAAAAATTATGTTATCTTGTTTTTAAATGCAGAAGACGAAATTATTATTAATAGACTCTCTCAACGAAGACTTTGTACTAATTGTAAAAGTATTGTGAGTTTAAAAGATATTATTAATGGCAATAAATGCCCTAAATGTGCTTCTGTTGATACATTAATACGACGTAAAGATGACGATGTTGAGGTAATAACAAGAAGAGTTGAACTTTTTCATAATACTACTGCTCCGGTAATAGATTATTATAAAGAAAAAGTGAAAGTTATTATTATTGACGGAACTAAATCTATTAAAGAAGTTTCTGATAGAATAAAAGAAGAATTGGGTATTATTTAGTTTTTTGATTTTAATACTACTTGAGTTGCGGTACCATTACTTAATTTAATAATTTTTGATTCAACTTTTTTCACTAAGTCATAATTATGTGTTGCACATAGTATTGCAGTACCGCGACGGTTAATTTGCTTTAAAATATTAATAATTTCTTCACCGGTTTCGGGGTCAAGATTCCCTGTGGGTTCATCAGCCAGAATTAGCATCGGTTCGTTAATAATAGCTCTAGCAATAGCAATTCTTTGCTTCTCTCCACCACTTAATTCAGACGGATAATTATTTTGTTTATGGCTTAATCCTACATCGGTAAGCGAGTTAATAATTTTTTTCTTCATTGAGTTTACCGGAGTTTCTGTCACTCTTAATACCAACTCTAAGTTTTCATAAATTGTTCTATCATTTAAAAGTTTAAAATCTTGGAATATTACACCTATTTTTCTTCTTAAATATGGTATATCTTTCGGTTTAATTGATGATGACTTATAATTATAAAATTCTATATCTCCTTCGCTGGGAAATATATCCATATAAATTAATTTTAATAGTGTGGTTTTACCGCTTCCGCTTTTACCTATTAGATATGTAAAATCATTAGAACTTAATGTTAAAGAAATATTTTTTAAAATCTGTTGATTGTCATAGTTAAATGAAACATTTTTTATATTTAAGAACATAATTATTATCTCTTTTTTAATACAAATTGAATTCTTTCGTCTTCGGGAGTTGCATCTTTAAAAGTAAATGCATTATAACAACTTTTTACATATAATTTTGTATTTTCAATTGCCTTAAAGTACTCTTCAAACTTATAAATTTTTTGTAGATGAATTTCTTCATAATGACTACCTGTAGGATCCAGTATATAAAAAGTATTTTCATGTACTCTTTTCTTTTTATTATATTTATTAGTTTGAGAATAAAAATAACCGTTAAATACACCTTCTCTGTTCAATTCTTTTTCAACAACTATGCTATTATTTTCTAAAGCAACATCAAAAGTAAAACAACCTCCTTTTTCTAAAATAGTGTCTATCCTTTTAAAAAAAGTTTTTAATTGCTTAAATTCTAAAATGTAATTAATACTATCAAATGTCGAATAAATAAACGAAAACTCGCATTTAAAAGGGATCGATATCATATCAAAACAAACTTTTGGAATACTTAATTGTGGATATTTTAACATCTCAACAGATTTATCGGAAATTATTAGATTTTTAACCTTTGAACTCAAATATCCTGCAATATTTCCGTTACCTGCGGCTATTTCTAATACATTCCCTTTTGTATTTCCGCTTTGCTCAAAAATATCATAAATATAATCTGCCCAATTTACATATTCAATGTCGTTCATTAAATGATTATATATTTGAGCTAATACTTTATAATTATTTACTAACATTCTTTCTATTTTTAATAATTTTTAATAATAAGTTAAATGCATAAAGCATGCTATTGTAATTTGCTGTTAAACTACCCGCAATATCATATGCAGTCCCATGATCAGGCGAAGTTCGTATTATGGGTAACCCGGCAGTATAATTTACCCCTTTATCAAAAGCAATATACTTAAAAGGTATTAAAACTTGATCGTGATACATCCCAAGTGTTATATCATAATCATAAAACTTTTTATCCCCGAAATATGCATCAGGAACAAATGGACCAAACAATTCCCTATCTTTTTTTATTATTCTTGTAATAATATTAACTTCCTCATCCCCTATTTTACCGTTTTCGCCGGCATGTGGATTTAACCCAAGAATCGCAATTTTTAAATTGGTCTTCCCAAAATCAATTTTTAAGCTATTTTTTAATGTTTTAATAACAGAACTTAATTTTTCTTTAGTAATAAGCGAAGGGACATTTTTTATTGGTTCATGAATAGTTACAAGTGCAACCATAAGCTTATTAGAAAAAAAAGTCATAACCGGTGAAGATATTTTATACCGATTTGAAATTATTTCAGTATGCCCCGGAAAATCTACTCCGGCTTTTTTTATTGCATATTTAGAAATAGGAGCTGTTAGTATTCCGCTTGCTAAACCCATGTCAATAATATCTAAAGATTGATTTAACGAATCAATGCTTGCTTGTCCCGAATGTTTTGTAGGCTTACCAATTTCTAATTTTACAGACGGTAACAAATTAATAAGTATTTTATTTTTAGTATTATTACTTTTTAAGTTTTTGTAAATAATATCATATTCAACATTAAAATTTATCTTATCAGCATAATAAGAAAATACATTTTCAGGGATGCTTAAAATTACTCGATTTTTATTAACTTTCTTATCTTTTATTAACTTTAAT
>DAINPX010000372.1:0-3441 GCA_036743235.1 Melioribacteraceae bacterium | reverse complement strand
TCCAGAGGAAGTGTAAAAATTATTTACTATAAAAGAAATCCTCAAATTAATTCGGATGAAAGGGAATTGTTTGATAATATTGTTGTAAAATCGCTAAATAACGAAGTAAATGTAAGAAACTTATATGAGGCGGTCGAAAAAGTTAAAGGTGTAAAATTATAAATTATGCCCGCCATTAAGCGGGCTTTTTTATTTTATTTAATGTGTAGTGTATTATGCCAAATATTGTATCTCAAAAAGAATATATTAGTAGAATAAATAAAGTAATTGATTATGTTAACGAAAATTTAAGCGAAAAAATTAACTTAGATAAACTTGCAGAAATAGCTTGTTTTTCTCCGTATCATTTTCATAGAATATTTACCGCAATTATTAACGAAACTCCTGTAGATTATGTGTTAAGAGTACGATTGGAAAAAGCTGCCAATGTTTTCGTATCCAACAATGAAATTTCAATTACTGAAATTGCCTTTGATTGCGGTTTTACTTCTGTAGCACTGTTTTCTCGTACGTTCAAAAAACATTTTGGGGTATCGCCAAAAGAATTTAGAAACCAATTGAATAATAGCAAGAATAGTAAAATAGAAAGCAATAATGATAAAGCAGAAGGAAATACGCTTAATTATTTTTGGAATGACAATAATTCAATTTTCAAAAATAATTTGAGGTTTACAATGAACGTAGAAGTTAAACAATTACCGGAATTAACAATTGCTTATGTAGCAAATTACGAGGGATATTTTTACGACAAAATTAAAGCAGCATGGGACAAAATTTGTAAATGGGGAGAAGCAAATGATTTAATTGATAAGGATACAAAATTTATCGGGATTTCTTTTGATAATCCGGATTTTACCGAGCCGACAAAATGCCGTTATTATGCTTCGATAACCATAAATGAAAATACCGAAATACCTAAAGGAATAGGTAAATTAAAATTACCTGCCGGTAAATATGCTGTTATTAAGTTTGAAGGGAGCGATGACGACTTTAAAACTGCCTATGATGAGATATACGGAACTTGGTTGCCAAATAACGGTTATGTACCAACGGATTCGCCTTGTTACGAAATATACCACTCTACATCGGAACAGCATTTAAAAGGATTGTATATTGTTGATATTTGCATGCCTATTAAACCATTATAAAATAAAAGATACTTTATGAACGAAAAAATTGATTTAAAAAACGACTACAAAATATTGTTTTGTGCTTCTGTTAAAGATGTTACTTTTGTGGGCATACCCGCATTTAACTTTTTAATGATTGACGGAATAGGAGATCCTAATTCTCAAAATTTTCAAAATTCTGTTGCCGCACTTTATTCTATTGCATATTCTATTAAGTTCTCGTGCAAAAAAAATCCCCAACTTTTTGATTTTACGGTTCCTCCTTTAGAAGGATTATGGTATTTTGAAGAGAATAGCGATTATTTAAAGGTAGCAAGAGAAAAGTGGCAATGGACATTATTAATAATGATGCCTGAATTTGTTACTTCCGAAATATTTGAGAAAGCTAAAACAGAGGTTTCCAAAAAGAAAGAAAACGAATTAGTTGATAATGTAAGATTTGAACTATTTGACGAAGGGGCTTGTGCACAAATAATGCATATAGGAAGTTATGCAACTGAAGAGCCGACTGTTGAAAAATTGCATAAAACAATTAAAAAGGCGGGTTATAAGTTATCAGGAAAACATCACGAAATTTATTTGAGTGACCCAAGAAAGACAGCACCGGAAAAACTGAAAACAATAATACGTCAACCAATTGAAAAGGTTGAAGAATAAATATTAAAAATCCCCGCTAAATACATAGTGGGGATTTTTTTTTAAATCTCTATTGTTTAACAGGACATTTCGGAATATCCGAATCCGTTTTTATTTCTAAAATGTAGTTGTATAGTATATTAAATATGTCTTCTTCTATTTTATACCAACCCGGATTAATACCATTCTTAAATTTTCCGCCGTTGCAAATAAAAACAATACCAAAATTATCTTTAGCCGAAAAATACATATCACTTATTAATCCGTATGCATCCCCCGAATGACCTATTAACAATTGATCGGGTACTAAATTATTAGTGGAATAATTTCCCAAAGAATAATTATTCATCGAGCCGCCGTAATTATTACCGTTATTACCGTTGTATATCCATACAGGTTTTAGCATCTCGTTAATTGTTGTTTCAGAGATAATTTGTTTGTTATCATACTTGCCCAAATTTTTAAGCAAAAGCAAGATAGTTGCTAATTCTTTAGAAGTTACTCTTAGACCGCCTGTCGGAGAAAACAAGACACCGTTTGTGCCGATAATATAAGTTTTAAGGTTTGTGCGAATTGGAGGTTTTACGCCCAAATAATTATCCGTTTGGGGTTGCCATTCATCTCCGCTTTTTCGGTACAATACCGCTAAATCGTTAATTTCTTCCAAATCCAGAATATTATAACTTCCTTTTATACCAAGTGGTAATAAAATATTTTCTTTGGCAACAATATCAAATCGTTTTCCTGTTAATTTTTCAATCATCGTGCCAATTATTCCAAAGTTAATATTGGCATAACGAAAATATCCTTCTTTAGGGCTATGGTTTTGAAACATGTCTTCGGAATAATATTTGCCATTTGGAATTAACAAACATTTTACATCAGGTATCTCGAAACCTTTAATAGTAGAATCTAAAAAAGTATCGTAAGTAACTCCGTCATTTAATGAACTTGTATGTGATAAAATATGTCTAATTGTAATAGTATCATTCGGGAATTTTGGATTGCGTAAGGTAAATCCCAAATATTTACTAATATCATCATCTAAACTAAACAACCCTTTATCATACAAAGTCATTAATGTTAGCGTTGTTATGGTTTTACTTATCGAGGCAATTCTAAAACGAGTATTATTGTTAACCGGTAAATTATTGTCAACATTTCTTAAGCCAAATCCTTTGTTGTAAATAAAAGAATCTCCTTTAACTGCGGTAACCGAAAACCCTACAATAGAATCATTATCATAAATATTTTTTAATAGTGAATCTAATTTACATTGTTGTGCCTGTACATTAGAAACCATGAGCGAAAAAATAACAGAAACAAAAAACAAAAATCTTGCCATATAGCATACTCACAAATTATTAGCATAAATAGACTATTTAAAAAAATAAATTTACAAAAATCTATATCAAGTACCAATTATTATTGTAAAAGTAGCATCTTTTTTGTAATTGAAGACGTGCCATTGTTAAGAGTATAGAAGTAAACACCGCTTGATAAATTAAGTATTTTGGCATCTACCTTGTAAAAGTATTGACCCGGTTCTTTATACTCATTTACAAGAGTTCCAATTCTTTTACCAATTGCATTATACAAAGCTAATTTAACAAACGCGGGTTTATTTATAGTAAATTTAATGAGTGTGATATGGTTGTCATATTGACACAGCGCT
>DAINPX010000371.1:0-3497 GCA_036743235.1 Melioribacteraceae bacterium | reverse complement strand
AGATGCACTTTATGAATTGGGACAAGATTATAAGGGTGAGTATAATAATTCTATGAAGCAAAAAGGAATATCAAAAAAAGACTTTGAATTTTATAAAAAATTAGTACGATTTTCACTTAAATTTGATATGGACGAGCAAGGTACTACTTTTTTAACGTTAGGTAACAATCAATTTATTAAAAAAAATTTTAATTCATTTTTATCGGATGAAATATATAATTATTACAGTCAATTGATTAATGAAAAAGCCAATCCGGCCAGTAGAGATGCAGGATTAAGAATACCGGAAAAAGAATTAGTAGATAGAATGATAAAGTGGGAGAATATATATAAATCAGTAAAAATGGATTTTGCAAAGGAAAAAGCAAAAGATATGTTTTTCATTTATTTTGATAATTTGTTTTACGGCATGGATAACACCCCTACATTTGACTATGTAAGAAATAAGTTAGAAACAGGATTTAAAAACGCTTATTTTTATTTAGTAAATAATTACCCTAGTTCAGTAACAAGCAACATATTTAAGGATTATCTTAATATCTTAAAAAAGAATGACTTTAAGAAAACATCTGCAATAGAAAACTTTATTAATAATCAAACTGCAAAAAAAATAACACTTATTTCTGGAAGTGATATCACTAAAAATGACGAATCTAATAAAGAGGAAGAAGTTTATTTTGTAGCTGTTGAAGAACAACCTGAGCCCATTGGCGGAATTCAAGGAATTCAAAGTCGTATTGTTTATCCTGAAATTGCAAAACGAACCGGTGTTCAAGGTCGTGTATTTGTTAAAGCTTTTGTTAATGAAAACGGCGATGTTGCGAAAGTTGAATTAATAAAAGGTGTTGGTGCAGGTTGTGATGAAGCCGCTATGGATGCAGTTAAGCAAACAAAATTTAAACCCGGTAAACAACGTGGTAAATCGGTTAAAGTACAAGTCGCTATTCCCCTTGTATTCAAGTGAAAAACAAAAATCATAAGAAATTATATCGGTAACATTTTTAATGATATAATTCGTCGTATATAATATTTTATCTTATACTTGACTTACTTAAATATTAATATTAAATTAAATATCTAATAAAAAATAGATTATATTTATTGTTTATGTTGAGTATTGAAATGCAAAGGAAAGCAAATTGTAGTGCATACTTCCTGAGTTTTGGCAGAAGATATTAAAATTATTTAAAATTAAATAGAAATTAATTCTGTTTTTATTAATACATATTTAGAAAAATTGATATAGGTATAATTATGAGAGGTCAGTTAATTTTCTTCTTATTTTTAACTCTAAATAGCTTTTATGCTCAAGTATTTGAAGATCCGATAATAAATGAAAACAAAAATATCATTAAAGAATTGGAGAAAATTAGGGATAGAAGAGATGACTTAAGTATAGACAGAATAAATGATTTATGGAGCAAACTTAAAACTGATAAAGTTAAAATTAGCAAAATTAAAATAATTCAAGATGAATTTATTCGATTAGAAAATAAAAGTATTTTGCTTAATCAAGAGGTTAACGATAATAGAGTATACTCAGCTTATAATATTTATAATCAAGAACATGAAATAGGAAAAACAATCAACTTGTCGGGAAGAGTTGTTAATATTATAAAAAATGCAGATTACACTTACACAATTATTTTAAATAATGAAATCAGGTCAATTTTTCCGGCACGGCTTAAAAAGGAAATTCTCAATTTATATAAATCTCAGGAAATAGTTATAAAAGGAAATGTAGCTAAAGATGAATATGGTAATATTATTTTAATAAAATGTTCATTTTTTAATCCGGACAATTATGATATACAGGTGGAGAATTTAAATAGGGGATTTGATAATCTAATTAATAGTTATATAAATATTTTAGAAACCGAAATTAAACAAAAAATGATAAGCGAATCTGATAATTGTTTTAAAAATAAGAATTATGAAACCGCAAAACTATGCTACAATTTTATTAAAGATTTGGACATTTTACCTCCCCAATTTATTGAAAACAGAATTGATTCTATCAATAAATATATTGAAAAAACACGTGCGATTGATTTATGGGCTAAAGAGAATAGAGAGGCATTAGAAATATTATATGAGCTATCATTCCCTGATGATTTTGAAAATACACGATCATATTTTTTAGATATTTTTGAACAGTATATTGAAAGTAGAGAAAAATTTGCTAAAGAAAAAAAGGATATTAAAGCTTATAATGATATTTTTGAATTAATTGATGAATTTATCAAAAAATCATCACAAAATTTTAGCGGATATTTCAAAAGCAAAAAAGAAGAATTGTTTACAGATTATGAAAACTTTATTCACGAATACTTAAATGTATCCTATAATAATTATACGGTTGTACCCGGGGGAACATATTACAATGAGATGAAAAATGATTTTGTATTCATTGAAGACTTTTTAGTTAACCCAATACAATTTAGTGATAAATTGCTTAAAGCATATAATACAGTTTATAATGACAATATTGGTTATTCCTCATTATTATATGACACATCGGTAAGACAAAGACTTGAGCAACGGTTAAAAGTTAAATTTATTAGTAAAGAACAGTACGAATATCTTGAAAGTGATTATTGGGAAAATAAAAACGAAAAAAGAAATTATAAATTCACAGGCGATATTGATAACATAGAACCCAAAGAGTTAATGCTTGTTAAGAATTTATCTGAGCTTAAAGATTTAGAAATATATTCTGCATTATCAAAAAATGCAGCGAGTAAAAAAGATAACTATTTAATGAAAATTAAAGAAATAAAAAAAAGAGCTTATGAGACAGGGATTGTAAGAAAATGGTATTCTTTTATGATCGTTCCATTAATATCTGCTGATGGAGGTGGATTTATTCATAGAAACAGTCAATTAGATGATATTATTGCCGATGATAAAGTGTATTTTCAAGGATATCCCGGCAATATTAGTGTTGGAGGTAGCTTGCTTTTCCCGTTAAAAAGTTTTTCAGAACGTTTTTTTACAGATAATCAAGTAGGTGGGATTCAGATAGAATTAATAGTTCCAATCTATAATTATTTAATTGATAAAAGCAGAATTCACAATATTGAAAATAGTTTAGTTACTTATAATATTAGTAATTTTTCGCTTAAAGGTTTTGAAATTAAAGTGCTGTTAAGAAATTCAGGGAACATAGTTTTGGGTGTTGGTTATAGTTTATATAAATTAAAATATGCTTTTGAATTATTATACAATAACAATTCTATTTACAAAGGTTTATGTGGTGAAGAAGTTGAATCGATCTCCGGGTTATTTGGCTTTTATATTAATCAAACTACTTTTTGGGGAAAAATTTCGATACCATTTAACCATACTGAAACATTTAATAGTAAAAATGGGCTAAATGTATTTTGGAGTGCAGGTATTAATTTTGGATTACCGGTTAAATTTTTTGCAAATGATATATTTGGCAATAAATGGTAAATTAATAATATTATTGAGATAAATATGAGACTAAAAATGAA
>DAINPX010000370.1:0-3505 GCA_036743235.1 Melioribacteraceae bacterium | reverse complement strand
GATTGTTCTGTTTTAGTTGGTAATCCCGTACTTGGTCCACCACGCTGTACGTCAACAATAACCAAAGGTAATTCCGTCATTACAGCAAGCCCCATAGCTTCGGTTTTTAATGCAAGACCCGGTCCACTTGTAGTTGTAATAGCCAAATGACCACCGTAAGAAGCACCTATAGCACTTGCTATACCTGCAATTTCATCTTCTGCTTGTAAAGTTTTTACTCCGTAATTTTTGTAATTACTTAAGTATTGCATAATTTCGCTTGCCGGTGTAATAGGGTACGAGCCAAGAAACAAAGGTAAATCAGAAAGTAAAGATGCGGCAACAAAACCTATTGCAGTAGCTTCGTTACCAGCCACATTACGATAAACACCTGAAGGTAATTGTGCGGGTTTTATCTCAAAACGTGTTGTAAATATTTCATTGTGTTCGCCATAATTGTAACCGGCTTTTAATGCCAATTCGTTTGCTTTGCTTATTTGGGGTTTCTTTGCAAATTTTTCGTGTATCCAATCTAAAGTTGCATTTATATCCCTATTAAATAACCAATACATTAAACCAAGTGCAAAAAAGTTTTTACATCTTACAACTTCTTTTAAACCTAAATTTGTATCTTTTAATGCATTAGCTGTCAAGTTTGTAATTGGTACAATATAGGTTCTAAAGTTGGAAAGTGAATCATTTTCCAATGGATTTTCTTTATATCCCGCTAATTGTAAATTTTTGGAATCGAAAGAATCCTCATTTATTATTATTGTAGCCCCGGGTTTTAAGTCCTTCAAATTAACTTTTAAGGCTGCCGGGTTCATTGCCACTAATACATCGGGATTGTCTCCCGGTGTAAATGTTTCGTGTGAACTAAAATGTAATTGAAAGCCACTCACTCCGTAAGTAGTACCGGCTGGAGCTCTAATTTCTGCAGGGTAATCCGGTAATGTGTTTAAATCGTTTCCGAAAAGTGCCGTAGTATCACTAAATTGCGAACCTGTTAACTGCATTCCGTCTCCGCTATCACCGGCAAAACGGACAGTAACTTCGGTTAACTCAAAAATTTCTTTCTCTTGTGACATAATACTCAACTCAATTAGTTTAATAAGATTTTGAACTACTAAAATAATGTTTTTTTTTGATATATCAATGTTATTTAAGTTATTTTACTTTTTGCAAATAACCTAAAAACTCTTCTGCATTTACAAATCCTGTAATGCGTTTTATCTCTTTTCCCTTACTATCTATAAGCAAAACTGTTGGCATGCCTAAAATATTAAACTTTTTACGCAACTCTTCATTTTTTTCGGAAAGTGTTTGCGTCATATCAACCTTGTATAATGTAAAATTTTTAAATTCGGATAATACATTTTTTTCACTAAAAGTTAACTTATCCAATTCTTTACAAGGTATGCACCAATCTGCGTAAAAGTCAATAACTATCTTTTCACCGTTTTCCAAAGATTTTTGATAAGCTTTTTCATCATACATTTTCCAATCCGGTTTTTCGGCTTTTGAAGGAATAAGGAAGTAAACAGAAGCCACAATAATAACCATTGAAATAATATATTTAAATAGTGCAAAACCTTTTACATTTTTTGCCGACCTATCAAAAAACATTATATAAATTGCACTTAACAACATAAATATTGGCAACAGATACGTTTTTAACGGTTCCGGTAAAATTGGAAGTAAGAAATATATTGCCATACCAACAAGAATGAAACCAAATATATGTTTTACGGCTTCCATCCATAATCCGGCACGCGGTAAACTTTTAATTTTACCGCTAAATAAAGCTAAAATTAAATATGGAGTACCTAAACCTATTGCCAAAAAGAAAAACATTAAAAAACCATATACGGGATCTCCTTTTGCACCTACTACTGTTACCAACCCAATAACAAAAGGACCAATACAAGGTGCAGCAACTATTCCCATGGTTAAGCCCATAAAAAATGCTCCGAACATTCCGGATTGAGCACCACCTGCTTTCATTACCCAGCTATCGGGTAATTTAAATTCATAAACTCCAAACATGCTTAATGCCAAAGCTCCTAATACCAAAGCTATTGTTATAATAACCAACGGGTTTTGCATCAATGTTCCGAACACTGCCCCACTTAACGAAGTTATTACTCCTACTATTGAATATGTTAATGCCATTCCTAACACATACAATACTCCCAACACAAACAATTTAGATGTTTTTCCTTCACTCTGTCCTCCAAAATACCCCACAGTAATTGGAATTAAAGGATAAACACACGGAGTTAGATTAAGAGCCAAACCACCTAAAAATACTATTAAAAGACTTATAAACAGACCGCTTTTTTCCAGTTTATTGGCTAATGAATCTTCTTCAGGTACTTCGGCAATTTCGGTTTCGTTTCCTTTGTTGGCAGCTTTTATTTCTTCTAATGTTATTTCCGCAACTTTCTTTTCGTTTATTTTAACCGTTTTTTCAACAACATTAAAATTAATATCGGATTTTATATTATTAGGAGGCATGCAAGAAGCATTATTACATGCCTGAAATCCGAAATCAAAATTTAATGTATATTTTCCGGGTTTTGTAGAATTTGGAATATCTACAAATGCAGTAATTACGGCATTATTTTCATAAACCGAAACCGGTTTATCCGAAAAACTGAATTTTATCTCTTTTGCTTTAGGATATTGAACATCTGATAACTTAAATTCATTACCGTTTAACAGGGTTAATTTGGTAGGAATTAAAAAATCTTCATTCGGTTTTACCGAATTTATATGCCATTCATCTCCCATTACAACTTTTAACTGTACTTTTAATTGCATTCCGGCATGTAACGAGTCGTAATTTTGAGCCAATTCAAGTTTTACTATATTCGCTCCGAACTGAGCATAAATAAATGTATATTGAATAAAAAGCAAAAACAAAAATAGTTTTTTTAACATTACTTTTCCCTTTAATTTATTACTGAATATCTTTTCCACCCGTGTACAATAGGAAATCTTCTACCATACCCAAATGCTTTTGTAGAGACCCTTAATACCGGTGCGGCTTGTTTTCTTTTAAATTCGTTCATATCAACTAATTTCAATGTTTTTTTAACAATTTCTTCGTTCCCTACTTCTTTTACAATCTCCTTTAACTCCTTATATTGCTCTAAGTACAATGTAATAATTTTATCTAATAAATCGTAAGGCGGAAGTGAATCTTGATCTTTTTGATTAGGTCTTAATTCTGCCGAAGGAGCTTTTTCTATTATTTCCAAAGGAATTATTTCATCATGTTTATTAATATGATTTGCTAACTTATAAACTTGAGTTTTATAAATATCGCCTATTACGGCTAAAGCTCCGCACATATCTCCGTACATTGTTGCATAACCAACAGCAATTTCACTTTTGTTACCGGTTGTTAACAATAAATAGTTAAATTTATTAGAAAGAGCCATTAAATATAAACCCCTGGTTCTGGACTGAATATTTTCTTCTGCAATATTCGGTTCGGTATCTTTAAATCTTTCATTTAATA
>DAINPX010000369.1:0-3512 GCA_036743235.1 Melioribacteraceae bacterium | reverse complement strand
TATAAAAATGTTTTTTAAATCCGGCTTGACAAATTGATATACATATTGTACCATCAAGAAAACACAATATGTAGTACTATACAAAATATAGTGTTTTCTGAAAATAAAGGGAAAGGAAAAAGTTACGAATATGTTTCGGAATATCCTATTTCTACTTATTTGATGTGCATCTATTCGGGAAAGTATTATTACTATGAAGATTATGTTATTTCGGGTAAGAAAGATACTGTAAGATTATCTTATTATTTATTGGATCAAGAAGATATTGAAAACTATATTGATTATACTCCAATTAAAGATGGAATAAAAATTTTCAGCGAATTATTCGGTAAATATCCTTTTAAAAATGACCGTTACGGAAATGCTCAAATTACATGGAAATACGGAGCAATTGAACATCAGACAATAACAGGATTGGGGACATCCATAATAAAGAATCCTTATTCAAAACGATTGGTTTTTGTTCATGAACTAGCCCATCAGTGGTGGGGAAATGCAGTTGGATTAAAATCGTGGAAGGATATTTGGCTAAATGAAGGGTTTGCAACTTATAGCGAAGTTTTATATGCCGAAAAAATGAACGGTTATGAAACTTATCTTAATATTTTAAAAAGTAAAATAGGCGATTTTGATGATAATACATTATATGCTCCTAAAAACAACATGTTTTCCAACACTATATATAACAAAGGAGCATGGGTATTACACATGTTAAGAAACAAACTTGGAGATGAAAAGTTTTTTAAAGGTCTTCAAAGTTACTATAATAAATACAAATATAAAAATGCTTCTACCGATGATTTTATTGCCGTAATGGAAAAAGGAAGCGGAGAAAGTTTGAGAGACTTTTTTGATAGTTGGGTATATAAGGGAAAAGGAGTATTGAATATAGGATATAAATACTATTTTAACGGTAACGATCTTTTTATTAACCTAAAATTTAATAAAAACTCAGTAAAATATCGTTTTAATTTAGATACAGAAATTGAAACAAAAAGCGGTAAAAAAATATTAAATAGTAATTTTATTTTTGGCAATGATACAACTTTAGTATATAAGAATACGGGAGAGATAGTAGGAATAGTATTTGACCCCAAAGACAAACTATTAAAAAAAATTGAAATGTTGAAATAACTTACTTTAAAAAGTTATAAAATAATTGTATAATTAATGTTTAATTAAAATTAAATTACGTGAACACAACTGTTTATTTTATTTCGGATTTGCACTTAGGATTGCAAAATAAGGAAGCTGAAGAGATTAAAGAACTTAAATTAATTCAATTTCTTGATTATATTAATAAAACCGGTAATAAACTTTTTATTTTAGGCGATTTATTTGATTATTGGTTTGAATATAAATATGTTTTGCAAAAAGGTTATTTTAATATTTTTACAAAATTTAAACAACTTACAGATAATGGAGTTGAAATTGTTTATCTTATAGGAAATCATGATTTTTTTCATAATAATTTTTTTGAATCATATTTAAATGTTAAGGTAGTAAAAGCAGAATATGAACTTAATTATGAAAATAAAAGATTTTTTTTAGGACATGGTGACGGTTTGGTAAAAAAAGATACAGGATATAAAATATTAAAAAAAATACTAAGGAATAGATTGTTTCAATTTTTATTTTATCTTATTCATCCCGACTTGGGAATATCTGTTGCTAAAAATACAAGTAAAACAAGCAGAGAATATACCGAATATAAAGATTACGGAGAGACTGACGGACTATTTGAAACAGCCAAAATAAAAATTGATATGGGGTATGATTTTGTTCTTTTCGGTCATTCGCATATCCGTGATAATAAAACATATAAAGGCGGACAGTATTTAAATTTGGGCACATGGCTTAATAAACCATGTTACGCAAAATATGAAAATAATAAATTAGAACTTATAAATTGGTAATATAATGGCACAACTTAAGACCGCAAAAAAATCAAGTAAATTTAAAAAGTATTTTATAATAAGCGGATTGATAGTTTTTGTTTTATCTATCGTTTTTTTAATATATGTAATTAGTGGCTTACCGCCTGTAGAAGATTTGGAAAACCCTAAACCGTTGTTATCCAGTAATGTGTGGAGTGAAGACGGTGAATTGATAGGTCAATTTTTTATTGAAAATAGGTTACCTGTTAAGTATAAAGATATTAATGAAAGTGTTATTAAAGCGTTAATTGCTACCGAAGATGTTAAGTTTTATAGACATTGGGGTGTAGATATTGATAGATTTGTTAAAGCAATGGTTAAAACATTACTTGGTAAAAAACAAGGGGCAAGTACAATAACCCAACAATTGGCAAAAAACTTATACGGTTTAAAAGATTCCAATGAAAGTATGTTTGAAACAGTTGTCAGAAAAGTTAGAGAATGGATAACTGCCGTTCAAATTGAAAAACAATATACCAAAAACGAAATATTAGAATTATATTTAAATATATCATATTTTGGAAACGGTGCTTACGGAATACAATCAGCTTCAAAAATTTATTTTAATAAAGACGCTAAAAATTTAACTACACCTCAGGCTGCAGTACTGGTAGGATTATTAAAGTCTTCTGTTTATTACGATCCTGTTAGGCGCGAAAATAATGCTTTGCAAAGAAGAAATTTGATTTTATTTAGGCTATATGAAGAGGAATTTATTACAGAACGTCAATATCAAGATTTTAGAGCAATGCCTTTAAAAGTTGATAAGCAAAAACTTAGTCGAAAGTTTAAAAGTGATATAGCACCGCATTTTGTTGAATACGTAAGGCAACAAATGGAAAGATGGGCAGCGGCTCATAATGTTAATTTGTATGAAGACGGTTTAAATATTTATACCTCGTTAAATGCAAAAATGCAGCGCGTTGCAAACCGTGCGGTAAAAGAACATTTAACAGCATTTCAGCCGCAATTTGATAAATATTGGGATTGGAACAAGAGGACGGACATATTAAATGATGTGGTTTTAAGAGCGATTAAAGACAGAGAAGATTATAGAAAAGCAGAAAACAGTGAAGAACGTGCTAAAATAATTGCCCGTTTTAAAAATGATCCTACTTTTATTGCAAAGGTGAAAGAGAAAGGCAAAAAAATTGAAGTCGGTTTTGTTGCAATTGACCCTAAAAACGGGCAAATTAAAGCAATGGTAGGCGGTCGTGATACTATGAGCGGAATGGGAATAAACCATGCGGTTCAAATAAAAAGGCAACCCGGCTCGTCATTTAAGCCAATTGTATATTTAACCGCAATAGATAACGGTTGTTACCCTGCAATGGGCATTACAAATCAGCCCTTTAATTATAAAGGTTGGTCTCCCAGCAATTACGAGCATGATGCAGGTGGTGTAATGACTTTAAGGAATGCATTAAAACTTTCTAAGAATATTATTGCTGCAAGGTTGGTTATAGAAGGTTATGCAACACCCGATGATATTGCAGACCATGCAAAAAGGTTAGGAATTAAAACACCGCTGCAAAAATACCCCGCAATTTCGTTGGGTGCAAGTGAAGTATCGCC
>DAINPX010000368.1:0-3534 GCA_036743235.1 Melioribacteraceae bacterium | reverse complement strand
TCTTCGTAAGATTGAACATAGGTTGCACCAATACGCCTGCTTTTTTCCCAAATTTTAATTAACGAGTTATCGTTTAACCAATTTTGCTGGTACTGTAAAAAGTATTTTCGGCTTTGCATTATATACCCAAAATTTCTTCTTCAATTTTTTTGATGGTAGTGCTGTTTATAGTCTCTTTTCTTTCGGAATTATCTAAAATTATATCGCTTTTAATTTCTTTAACCGCTGTTAACAATGCCCATAATACTTTGGAAACGGCAGATATTTGTTGTGGGGTAGGGTTAAGTTTTGCTTGTGCTATTGCAGTTTTTACAAGTTGATATAATTCTTCTTTTAAAGGAATTTCGTTTTTTCGGTAAATAATTCTTTCTTTATCCCAATTATCTTCTTTACGCCATTTATATAAAATACGCAAAGGAAATTTCCCTTCAAATATTCCGAATATAGTATTAATACCAAGCCCTTCTTCAACATACAGTTCTTTGGCTTCATATCTTTCGTTATCTGTCATAAATTATTATCCTTAGTTACAAAGTTCTTTTCTGTTTTTATCAATCTTGTTTTCAAGTTTTGTATAACCTTCGGCAATATGCTCTTTATATTTAATATCTTCTTGTAAAACCGTAAACAGTTTATCAATTGCACTTTGATTTTGGCTAAGTGCTTTTTCAAAATTATTGCTGCTTTGTTCAAGACTTTGTTTAAACTGATCTTGGCTAAACTTAATAGTATCTTCGTGCTGTTTGGAAAAATACTTAACGGTAAAAAACCAAATTACCAAAAGAATTGCAGAAATACCTCCGTTGGCAAGTGCCGTGCTAATAATAGATTGTTCCATTGTAACTCCGTTTTATTATGTGCAAATGTAACTAACAAAAATTACCGTGTCATGTAATCGGTTACCGGAATCGTTTAGTAAACTATTCCTTAAACCATTCAGTAAACCGTTCATAAAACGGTTACCGGAACGGTTACGTTGAGTAAGTTTTTTTGTGGGGTTAGTTTTGAGCCGTAACTTTTAACCAAATAGGAGCAACACTATGAAGTGGATTCCGTTTTTCAAAACAGGGGTACAAACCGACTCGTTAGGACGCGAAAAAATATGGACAAGCGAAGAGGTTGATAAATCAGTAAATAATTATAACAAATTAAAACAGGAGGATAAACGTCCTATTGTAATAGGTCATCCTAACAACAATTTGCCTATTGTCGGTTTTATAGAAAAGGTAAAAAGAGTAGGAGATACATTATATGCATTACCGGGGAAAGTATCGGTTAGTTTTTAAGAGCTTGTAAAAGACGGTAAATTTCCTAACCGCAGTATATCGTTTAACAAAGACGGATCAATTAATCATTTTGGCTTTTTACCCGTTGGCATTGAACCCGCAGTAAAAGACTTAGGTAAATTTGAATTTAGCGATAGCAACAATAATAACCAAAACTATAATTTTAACGGTATTATTGAAGATGAAGAGCCGTACGAAGAAAACGGTGATTTATTGCGTATTGAAGCCGAGTTGGAGATAATTAACAAACAAATTGAAGAATTGTTAACTAACGGTAAGCAAAATATAAAAACCGATAACGAACTTGCAAAAATTATTGAAAAACAAAACAGCGAAATCGAAAAACAATCTTTTAATAATAAATTGGAACGATATGCCGAAAAAGGAATAATTACCCCCGCATTAAAATCAAAATACTTAGAATTAACCGATTTGCTTAACGAAAAAACAAATAATTATTCAGCAAATAAACAAAATGTTTATGCTTTGTTGGATGAGATAATTAATCTTTCGGAAAATGTAATAAATTTTAACGAAATTATCACAAAACCCAATAAAAACGTAATACAAGACGAAATTTCTTTAATTGCCAATACATACAAATTATAACGAGGAATATATGAAACTATCCCAAGTATCATCACAAGATGTAAAAACACTTACTTTTATAAAAAATATGAATAAGTATTCTACAATATTGGAATATGCCGAGTTTTATAAAATAGTTGGCAACAGCGATATGCCCCGTAAAAAAGCAACTGCTTTAGGCGGTCAGTTCAGAGCAATAAATGACAACTATAATACAAATATGGTTTCTCCTCAGTTTGGTGTTGTTAACTTAAAAATATTTGGCGATAAAGTAGAAGTTGATAAAGCACACGAAAGAAGAGCCGGCGATATTAAAGGCGAACGGGCTAGACAGTTAATAAACTTTGCCGAAGAGTTTGGTAAAAATTTTCAAAACGAATTTTTTAACGGTAAAACAAGTGTAAATTCTAAATCGTGGAATGGGCTTGTTAGTTTAATTCCCTCGCAACAAGTAATTATGGCAGCCGAAGGCGGAATGCCTGTAAAAGCCGGAAACAGTGATGAAGCTGCACAATCCAAACAACTGTTTTTGGAAAAATTACGAAAATTAATAACAATGGTAGATGGCGGTGCCCAAGTATTATATATGAACGAGGACGTATGGACACGTTTAACAACAATTGCTGCAGAATATATTAACTGGCAAAAAAACGACTTTGGTACTTTAATTCCTTACTTTAGCGGCATTCCTATTCGTTCCGGCGGTTATAACGCTGCAGGCGGTTTAATAATTCCTTCTAACGAGCTAATTGGCGATTATAGTAACGCTACAACAATTTATGCAATGCGTTTTGGCGAAAAAAAGGATTTAACTATTGGCACAAGTAACGGATTAAATATTGACGATATGTATTTGGTAGGTAACCATTATGTGGATAATGTTGAGCTTGATGCCGATTTATGTTTGCTTAATAACCGTGCGGTTGCTGCATTAAAAGGAATTGTAATTATTTAATTGATAAAATATAAAATTAGCCCCGAGTATTTATTTGCTCGGGGTAATTATAAGGAGTTAAAATGTATTGTACCATAAACAATATAATAAACGATATAACATATAAAACCCTATGCGATTTAGTTAACGATGAAAATGTAAATTACGATGAAATTAACTTAAATGACGATACTGTTTTTGGCAACAGAGTAACTGAACAAATAAATAATTCTAAAACCGAAATAGATTTTTACCTGAATAATAAATTAATAATAAGTGAAAATAACATTCCCCCTATTATTAATTCAATAGCTACAGATATTACAATTTATAATTTATATAAAAGACGTTTTTTAAGTAAAATTCCGCAAGGGGTATTAAATAATTATAATAAACGAATAGAACAGCTAAAAGAAATTGCAAACGGTAACGTAAATATATTTAACAATACCGAAAATGAGAATAAATATTTAATTAACAAAACCAAACAAGATAGAATATTTAGATATTGAGGAAAGTAAATGAATAGCTCGATTAACATAATATTAAGCAAAATAAAAAATAAACTTACCGAAGCCTTTAATAATTATTCCAATAATTTTAAGCTAAATGTTACGCTTAACAATTATTATAATACAATAACGGCAAACGTAAACGGTTGTTTATTTATTACCTACAAAGAGGAAAAATTAAGCGATAACTTAACAAACAACACTAAACTGTTTT
>DAINPX010000367.1:0-3601 GCA_036743235.1 Melioribacteraceae bacterium | reverse complement strand
TTTTGTTTGGAATCCAGTACCACCAAATCTTGAAACAAAAGGTGCTATGGTAAAAATTACTGATGTGATGAATAACCATATTAAAGATTCCAGTTTAGTATTTACAATTACTCAATTAAAACTTTTATCACCTTTGGGAGGTGAATATTGGCAATCCGGTACATCACAAAAAATTAAGTGGCATGCAGGTGCAGGAATAAATACAATAAACTTAGAGTATTCGTTAAATAACGGTCAGAGTTGGGAAACAATTGAAGGTGCTCAAAATTACATTGCATCTGCGGATTCGTTTTCGTGGAATATTCCAACCACCGGAAGTAATGCTGTAAAAGTTAGAATAAGAGAGACATACGATGCTACAATTAATTCTGTATCACCTGATACATTTACAATTGGCTGGGTTAATGTTGTATTACCTAATGGTAATGAAGTTATTCAAGCCGGTTTGCCTTTAAACGTAAGCTGGCAAAATAGCGAAAACATTAGAAACGTTAAGGTGGAGATTTATGATGTTTCAAGAAATCAAGTGATTGCTTGGACTGAGGTTGCATCCACACTTAAACAAATTAATATTGTAGTTCCTTTTAATTTTTCTTCCGATAGCTTAAAAATACGATTAAGTGCTTCAAATTCAAATTATTCTATAATTGATTATAGCAATAATTACTTTAGATGTATGATGTTAAACTTATTGACTCCGGTAGTAGGATCTAACTGGCGTGCTCTTGAAGATAAAAATATTACATGGGAGGCAAGCAGTAATAATAATACTGTTAAACTTGAATTTTCATCGGATGCCGGTGTAACTTGGAATAATATAAAAACAAATATACCTGCTTCTCAACTATCATATGTTTGGAAAGTTCCAAACAACGTATCAAGTAATTGCATGGTTAGAATATTAAACGAGGATTATCCTAATATAAAAGATTCGAGCGGAATATTTACAATTTATATACCTGAAGTTACATTATTATCTCCAAACGGAAATGAATATTATCAAGTTGGGAATACATATAAAATTAGGTGGGACCATTTATATTTAACTACTTTAAAAATTGAGTTTAGTTCCGATAACGGAATAACATGGGAAACAATTCGTACTCAAATAGCTGCAAATGCACGAGAATGGGACTGGATTGTTGTAAACAAAAATTGGTCAACAACAAAAGGATTGATTAGGATAAGTGATTATAGTGATCCTAATATTAACGATGTTAGTATGACAAACTTTACTGTTGGTTGGATTGACGTCCTTGCCCCTGATGGCGGAGAAAACTGGATGTCTAATAGCAGTAAAACTATTAAATGGGAAAATAGTAACTCAATATCTTTTGTTAATATCTATTATAATAGTGGATTAGATACAAACTGGATACAACTTGCAGTTAATTATCAAGCATCATTAAAACAATTTATTTGGCAACAAGTACCAAATGTTGAGACAAATAGAGGTAAAATAAAAATTTCCGATGCTCTTTCAGGGGGCGAAATTATAGATTTAAGTAAAAATTTCTTTAAAATAACTAGATTGTTTGTTATTGAACCTAACGGAGGTGAAGTATATTATAAAGGTAATACTTATCAAATAAAATGGACACCTAGTATAAATATTAATAATGTAAAGATTTCTTTATCCATTGACGGAGGTAATAACTATACTCCTATTGATCAGAATGCTATCCCTTCGCAACAAGGATATTATAATTGGAAAGTACCTGATAACTATTATTCGGATTCTGCTAAAATTAAAATTGAGAATGCAAATGATTCAACAATTTCGGCAACTAGCCAAGGATTTTTTACTTTAGGAAATTTGCAATTGTTAGTTTTTAATACTTCCGAGAAGGTATTGGAAAAATCTGTTAAAAAAATTGAATGGGAATGTAGTAACAATATTGAAGAAGTGGATTTATATTATTGGACTAAAAATAAAATAAAAAGACCTATTAAATTAGGACATAATGCCGGTGAAAAATCGATAAATTGGCGTATTCCCGAAGATGTTTCCGATTCGTGTTATATTGCAATTTATGACCATAATAATTATCGATTTTACGATACGTGTAATGCACCGTTTACAATTTGTAGGTTCAAGTTACTTAATCCTAAAGGTGATGAAGTATGGAAAATAGGCGAAGCAAAAGAATTTGTATGGGAATCGGAATATATTAATAAGGTGAATATAGAATTTATTACCGATGACTCGTTAGCTACGCCGGTTTTTTCGGATTCGCCTTACAAAATTAATGATACACCTATAAATGCAGTTTTAGGAAGATATACTAAAGTAATTGATCGGAATATTCTTGGAATGATACCAACTAAGCATTTACGAATAAGAATAATTGAATCTAGTTCAAAAGATAAACTTACCGATACTTGTAATCAGACAATAACTTTAAGTGAAATTAAGGTAATTTATCCTAATGAAGGTGAACATTTCGGAAAAGTTGATTCGATTAAATGGGAGTGTAGCGTAAATACTATCGAAAAAGTTAATATCTGGTATAAAAGAGATGATCTAACAAATTGGAGATTATTAGCAAGCGAAGTACCTGCAAATAGTGACTCGTATAAATGGAATATTAAAAATATTGATCCAGCCCAAAACTATAGAATAAAAATTGAAGACGCAAATCCAATACCTAAGTATCGAGATATCAATGATATTAGCGATGTACCGTTTACAATTTGCGATATAAACTTAATATATCCTAATGGAAATGAAAAATTAAAAGTCGGGAAAACATATCAAGTTAAATGGAATAGCTCTTTTATTAATTTAGTTAGATTGGAATACTCAATAGATGAAGGTAAAAATTGGAATCTGTTATCTAATGATCCTATTTCAGCGGCACAAAAAACATTTGACTGGACTATTCCGAGCGATTTTAGTCGTAAAGTTAAATTAAGAATAAGTGATTATGATAAATTACTAATTAATGATTTAACGGATACTACATTTACGATTGCAGATATAAGACTTACTGCCCCAAATAACCTAATGGCATTAAATACCGGAACAAATTATAAAATTGCATGGGAATCGGAAAATGTAGATACAGTAAGAATTCAATTATCTACAGATAACGGAAAAAGTTGGATTTATAATTTAATGACATTACCGGCAGTTTTAGGTGAATACGATTGGACTGTATTGCCTTATTTATCACCTGCAGCAAAAATTAGAATAATAGATAAGCACGAAGTTAATATTAGTGATACAAGTAATAGTCATTTTGTTATTGGTAAATTTCCAACAGTTAGAGTTGTAAAAACTAATCAAAGCAGCATTATTAAGTTGTTTTATGAGTTTTTAACTCCTCAAGAAACAATTAATATTGATAGATTTGAATTTCAAGAATCTGAAGGTCCAATAATAAATAATACCGAATCGTTAATTAATCCTCCGTTTAGTATTACCGGACCAATAAATGACACTTTATATTGGAGAAGTTCGGATAAACTAAATAATAAAGAGGGTTATGTAAAAATATACGTTAGGTTTAGAAGTCCACAGTTTAATGTTTATTATGATGTGTTTGTTGATAGCGTTGCATATGATAATAAAGCTCCGGAATTTAATATAAATAGTGTT
>DAINPX010000366.1:0-3607 GCA_036743235.1 Melioribacteraceae bacterium | reverse complement strand
AACGGTTATTCCGAAACTCCTTATATTAGAGAATATTCCACTAATCACTGTTTTTGTAGGTTTCATTATATATCCTTTCTTATTGTTTTGATCTTCCAATCCTACCGACGTCAAAATGATGCCAGCATGTATCTTCGTTTCCTGAAGGATTTACATATTTCCTCTTACAAATATACGTAGTATATTGGAAATAAACAAATTTATTTGTCTTACATCGTGGACAGATAGTTTTCTCAAATGTTGCTATTTTTTCGGTTATAATATCTATTGCCAATTGTATATTTAGCTTGGTATAAGAACTATGCCCTTGATTCTTAAATAACCGTTTGAATGCGAAATAAAATCTTTGGTTATTTGTTGTTTCGCAAAGAAAACCACTATTATCTAAATTATCGTTTATTTGTGACAACATTCTGAAAACGCATTGTTTGCAATTATACTTTGCAGCATGACAAAGATTTGTCGGTCTGCCCCTATGTTCAAAGTTTTCTATCATATATTTTATAAATTCTTTTCTCGTTTCTGGGATATTATTTCTCAATAACAATAATTTTTCTTTGAGTTCCTTTGCTGTTTTAAAGTTTCGTATTGGAATATTCGTTTTTTCTATTTGTGTAATATTAGCCATATTATTTTATCCTTTTGTTTAATAATTCATCAAAATATAGTATCTTCATTGTATAAATTTTCAACATTATTATCCATTTGAGTAAGAACTGATTTAATAATATTAAAAACTATTTCTGTATTGTTTGCTTCCGTATGCCTTGATTTTAGAATCATTGCAACAATTAAGTTGTTTGTAATATCGTAAACATTGCTATTTATTACGATTGTTTTTTCTTTTGCAAATTCAGGTTCTTTAATTGGTTTGGAAAGGGAGATTAGGAAGTCTGAATATTGGTAAATGGTGAAAGAGTCTCCAATTTCATTATTTCGATTATTTTGAGCTAAAACTATAATTATTATTTTTAATTGCAAAGCAAGTCTTTTAAGATACTCCATAATTTCCCTTAATTCGTGATAACGGTTTTCTCCTTTGCGTGGAAGTTTTACGGAGTTGACAAAGTCAATAACAATTATTCTAATATTATCATCATTTGATTTTAATTCTGAAGTTTTATTTTGGATATCCAGAATGCTAAAATATTCATCATAGATTTTCACTTTATTTTGTAAATAATCAGCATAATCTATTAAAATTTCTTTGTCCGGTTTTGATAAATTCCGGTAATATTCCCCGGTCCTAATTGACATAGAATCTATATTAAAACGTGAACATAAAGCCCTTTCAATAATTTCCGTTGTTGGCATTTCCAAAGAAAAGTAAGCACCATTAATTTTATTTGTTTCGCATAAATCAATTAATAGCTGCAAAGCCATAAAGGATTTTCCTACCGATGATTTAGCGGAGATTGTTATAATATTTCCGGCTTCGATTGTACCGAAAGAATCACGGATAAACGGGAATTGTTTTGAGTAATAGGGGAGATGTTCCGGGTTCATTTTTCTTTCAAGATATTCCGTAAAAGTTTCTGATTGCCGGATGTTGAAAAAGTTAGGGAGTGAATTAATAAAGTCTGATATTTGTAGATTTGCTTCATGATAGTTTATTTTATTTTCATTATATTCTTTTATAATTTCTTTTTCTTTAATGTCGCAAATACAGTCTAAAAAATATTTAGCATTATTTAGAGTAGTAATTTTGGAAAAATAGGAATAATTTGAGTTAGTTGAAAGCTCTAAAATAAGGTCTTTATTTTCTGGGAATTTCTTTAATAATTCGTATAATATTTTTTTCTTATCTTGGATATTCTGCTGATAAAGTGTTTTAATAGCATTAAATATTTTTTGAGTTAGGGGAGTAAAATGAAGTGAGTCGATTCTGAAATATTCTTTGCCTGCTTTTTTGGAATTCAGTATCAAGTCTGAAAGAATATTCTTTTCAAACTCAAATTTATGATTTATATCTGTTTTAGTAATTCCTTTCATTGTTTACCTTTCTGATAGCTTGTTTCACGGTCATAAATGCCTGTTTCACGGAGTTTTTGCCTTAATCCGATAAAATATATTACTTTACCTTAAAAGTGCCTTAAAATCGATTTAATGCAGTTTTAAGCAAATTGGGATTAGAACCGTGTTAATCCGATTCTTTCCGCATAAGAAAGCCCCTCCGGTTTGTCGGGTTTCTTTTGGTAATTTTCGTATGGCTTTATAACTGGTTTCCCATCTCTCAAAGTGGTTGCACTTGCAAGTGTGGATAATTTCCTGAAGTTTTTTTCTTTTGCTTTTTGGAATAAATCGAGGGTGTTATCATAACCGTACATATCGAAAAATTTCTCTTCAATTTCCGTGTAGTCTGAATCCGTGAAGTCTGAATCGGCAAACCAGACTTTGCACAAATCCAGAATCTTTTCATTTTTATTTTTTTTTGAAAAAGTTGTTATACGACCTTCATTACTCTTCTTACTCTCATTACTCTTTTTAATCTTATTAATTTTATTACTCTCTTTACTCTTATTACTCTTATTAGTATTACATTCGTAATTCGGTTGTAATTCGTCCGTAATACGTTCGTTATACGTTCGTATTACGTTCGTATTTTCTTTGTCGTTTTTATTCCATCTTTTACTAATAGAATCTTTCGCCTTTTCAGACTTAACTCTATATTTTTCAACAACTTCCATTATTTTGTTAGAGTAAAATCTATCATTATCAATTACAAACAGGTTATAATCGTGAATTACAGATTTTATGATTTCAACTCCGCACCGTATGTCAAAATCGATAACATCATAATCAAGATTTAGTGAATTATTTTCATTTTCTGATTCTGCTAATTTCTCCATTAAAAGCCAATAACAGCCGTATTTTAAACTTCCGTTTTCGCTTGCTCTTAGCTTTGTAAGTTCGGGGGAGTTCCGGGCTGATTTGTTGTGAATAAAATAATCTATCATACTTTCCTTTCTAATTAATTTTCATTGGGGATGTAATATAATACGGATTTTGCGAATATCCAAATTTTTATATTTCTAATTTTTCCTGTCTATTGGTTATATTATTTATTGCACATTTTAGAATATGTTCGCCTATTATTGGATTGACTAAATTTCTTAATATTCTGGGCTTATTCTTAATCCTATATTTTAGTAAGTTAAATCCGAAAACAGTATCTGCAGAACTCAAATATTCTATATTCTGTTTACCATCAAAATTCCTTTCTGGAATATAAATATTACTCCAAAAATAATGACGGTTTATAATAGCGGTCGGCTTTATCAAAGGTTCATAGTACGGTATTACATTCTCTACAACCCATTTACCTTTGTAGAAGTGCTGTAATAATATAATTTCCTGGTATAAAGTCATATCGGGGTATCTGAAAACATTCTTCCCTTTCAAAAAATAATTTGTTCTGCTATGTGTCGGACATGGTGGGGAAGCCCAGATAAAATCGTATTTTTGAAAATGTTCAAGTAAATATTGATGTGCATCTGCAACAATAACCGTATCATTAGGATAAAGTTCTTTATATATTTCGGCTATTTCAGAATTAAGCTCAATAGCTGTTATATTATGCTCATCCCCCCAGAGCTTTCTATTTCCG
>DAINPX010000365.1:0-3612 GCA_036743235.1 Melioribacteraceae bacterium | reverse complement strand
GACCAAATTCTATTTCGGTACTTTCTTTCAATCGTCTTTCGTCAAATACATTTGTTTTTTCTTTAATAACAGGTACTAAAGTTGCGGTAACTTTTGCACTTGTTGGGAATGTATTGTTTTTTAATTCTACTGTATAATCTAATGTTGAATTAGCAGTATTAATGTTATTAATTGTAATAGTATCAAATTGTGTTGTATTTACTTGTAACGATAAATTTAAACTTGTTGGGTTTACCGAAATAATTGGAGCAACAAGTGTTGATTTATTTACAACATTAGACATCGGCGAATAATTTACCCAAAGGTCGCGTGCTTTTACTGCGAAATAATAATTAGTATTGGGTTCTAAACCGGTTACAGTATAAGATTTTGGTGTACCTGCAGAATCGGTATTACCTCCGTAAATTACAGAAGTTGCATTATTAAACTGAGCATCATCGCCTATATTTGATTTGGAATATCGTATATCATAACTCATAATTCCGCCAAATGTTGTATCGGCAGGGGCAGTCCAATTTAACGTAATGCTATTGGATGTTTCGTTACTTGTTGATAAGTCGGTTATTGCTGCAGGAGGATCTGTATCAGGTAAAATTTGGCGCTTTGTAGGAAGCGAAGGGTCTCCCATTAAATTATACATTTCCAAATATCTTTTCATTGTTGCGTCTAACAATCCGAAATGATTTACCAAATATACTTTTGCTTTATCCATCATCGGTGTAACTTTGGTTAAATCATCAACAAACATTGCTTTAATTAATTCTCTTTCCAATATATCGTCTTCATCCCAGTAAGAGTTAACCGATGAACCGTAAAAACTTGCACCGCCTTTTGCTATACGAATCCATGTTTCACCAAAAGATTCTGCTATTTGATATGAACCGGTAACACATGCAAACGAATAAACAAAAGGATAAACTGTATTTGTTAATGCTCTAACATTTGCTTGTGAAAATGCAGGACCATCTGCCCAAGAAGTTTCTCCGCCGTGGCCGGAATAAATTGCAAATTGTTTTCCGTCATTTATGGCGCTAGTTACTTGTTGTGTTGTTGCGTTATAAGTTACCGTATATAATTTCAAATTATCGTAATTATTGGGTGCAAAATATGTGTTAATTACATAGTTATGAGTTCCTTCGGTAATAGAGGAATTATCGGTTGATGCCATAAACACGTTTTTCTTTGGCAACGATCCGATATTATTAGTCATATAAATAGTTTTATCAATTATATTTTGTAATTCTGTTGTTGATGAAACTGAAAATCTTCCTACAAAAGCATCGGCATAATGATCAGTTCCTTGTAATAAACCGTAATTTAAATCTGTACTTGGTGTACCTTCTCCGGAACCTACCCAATAAGGTATTTTATCCACATCACCAACCAATAAAATATATTCCGGTTTTAAATTCGGGTCGTTATATCTATTTTGAATAAAAGTTTTAATTGCGGATGTTGTTGTACCCGTTGTTGCTGTAGTAAACATTGTTACATTATATCCACCTGCACTTTTATAAGTTACAAATTGTTGCATTTTTGTTTCATAATCGGGTGCTGTAATAATTAAATAATTCATTCCTTTACTTGAGCTATTAGGAGTAAAAGCCGTAAATATCTCTTTTAGATATGAATTATAACTTTCCGAATGTCCCGTAGTATTTTCAATTGCTTGTGGTAATTTAATTGTAAAGTTTCCGCTGGTTACTGCTTTTAAAGTATTACGTACCGGGTTGTAGTTAAACGGATAAATTGTAACCATAACACCCGTAACTCCCCCAATATTAAACGGTTCACTAATTTTGATAATCGGTTGATTTGGTCTGCCTTCGGTTTCGTAATAAGAACGAATATAATTAAACGGTCTTTTACTTAAAGGTTCTGATTTAGACCAAGGAGCTTGAAAGGGATAAATTTTACTGTTTAAGTAAATATTTGAATGGTTTAAGTTTGAAGATAGCACTTGTAAGTTTTCTTCGTTAACATTTGACGGAACCACTAAATTAAAAGATATTTGCGGTAATTCCGGATACCCTGCTTCCGATGTAATACCATAACCATCAATAGCTAATTTAATAAATTTTTCGCCATCCTTACTAATTTCATTAATTGTATAAGCCGGCAGCTGGTATTCAATTAAATAATCGTTTCCGTTATTTGTAACCTTTACCCCTGCAGGGTTATTTGATGCGAAAGTACTGACTGCTAACAATAACGTTAGAACAAGAAGAAGTCTTTTCATTAAAACCTCGATAATAATAATAAAATAAAACACCTAAAAATTATTTTGCATTTTTTTTTGCATTAACTTTTTAAACTAATTAAATTAATAATATTATTCAAATTATTTTTTTTGATTTATTGGTAAAATTAAGTAAATTAAAGGTTGTAGTTATTTTTTTGCATAATTAAAAGGTTATTTGCAATTTTTTGCGATATTTTGCACTTATAACAATATAAATATTTTTTCTTATTTTTTACGATTCTTTCTTTTTTATTTAACAAATATTAAAAAAAAAGAATACCCCATAGTTATAATTGAATGAACTTATTTAATTTCTTATATGTTTAAGTTTAAATTCCACAAACAGAAAAGTTTATTATACATAAGTTAAGTAAACTTTATAATAAATAATTCGATAATATAAACAAACGCACAATAATGAATAGGAGAGATAATATGATGAACAGATTAGCTGTAAAATTTTTAGTTTTTGTTGCTTCTTTAATAGTAATTATGGTTATAATTGGTTTGTTTTTATTGTCAGATTATACAGAAAACAGTATTAAAGAAAGCACACAAAATCAAATTGAACTAAACATAAAGAAGATTAATGAAAATTTAGATTTAAGTAACTCTTTATATTTAGAACATGTAAAAACCGGCATGGCTTCGTTAAAATATTTTTGTAATATGGAAGGGGCTCCGACCTTAGAAAACGAAAATTTACAATTTGGCAAAACGATAATAAATAATAACTTTACAATTGTAGATAGAGTAAAAAAAATTGCCGGAGGAACTGCTACCATTTTTGTAAAAAGCGGAAATAGTTTTATAAGAATAAGTACAAATGTGATTAACGATAAAGGAGAAAGAGCAATTGGTACCGAGTTAGACCCAAACGGCAAAGCTTACAAATCAATTACTTCCGGTGTATCGTTTTATGGTTTAGTAACCATATTAGGTAATCCATACATTACAGGATATGAACCGATAAAAGATAACAACGGAAATATCATTGGTATTTTTTATACCGGATATCCTTTATCAACACTTACAGAATTAGGTCAAAAAATTGAAGAAACAAAACTTTTGGATAATGGATTTGTGGCATTGGTGAATGATAAAAATAAAATCGAGTTTTTATCATCAACTATAACTAAAGAAGAAGCCGAAAAAGTAATTTCCACTAAAACATCTGCAAAATTTAGTAATTGGGATGTTCAAAGTTTAATTTATAACGAATGGGGTTATAGTATTGTTGCTGCTTATCCCGAAGATGACATAAATAGCCGGGTAAATGTTGTAAAAACCGGCTTAATAACCGCTTCGGTTTCCTTTGGATTTTTAATTATAATAATAATTTATTATTTAGTTAGTAAGATTATTTTAAT
>DAINPX010000364.1:0-3616 GCA_036743235.1 Melioribacteraceae bacterium | reverse complement strand
TAACGATTGGGAATGGGGTACTACCGTTAGTCCTTATCCTACAGCACATAGCGGTACTAAAATGTGGGGTACAAAACTTATATCTAATTATAGTAGCGGTCCTTTGTTATCATCTTTAGAAACGCCCGAAATGCAAGTTGTTAGCAACAATGCAAGCTTAACTTTTTGGCATACTTACGATTTTGAATCATCTTATGACGGCGGCAACGTAAAGATGAGTAAAAACGGAGGAGCTTATAATTTAATTACTCCGCAAAACGGATATCCCGGAGTTATAAGCACAAATTACGATAATCCTTTAGGGGGACAAAATGCATATGTTAGTTCATCTAATTGGGTTAATGCTTTTTTCGATCTAAGCAATTTACTTAGTGCAGGAGATATTGTTAAATTTAAGTTTGATTTTGGTGTAGATAACTCAATTCAGTATAAAGGGTGGTATGTTGATGATATTTCCTTTACAGGAGTAGGAATTGCACTACCTGTTGAGCTTATTTCATTTAATGCAAATACAATAAGTAACGGAGTTATAGAAGTTACCTGGACTACCGCAACGGAAGAAAATAACCTAGGTTTTGACTTAGAAAGAAGTTTTGACGGAACAAACTTTAATAAGATTGCTTTTATTCCCGGTAACGGTACAACCACAGAATTAAAAAAATATTTGTTTACGGATAATGTTGATTTAAACGGAAAAGTATATTATCGTTTACGTCAGATTGATTATTCGGGTTTATTTAGTTATTCATCTATAGTTGTATTAAACAATAATTTATCTTATAATTTTGGATTGGAACAAAATTATCCAAATCCTTTTAACCCAACAACCAATATCTCTTTTAGTTTAAAAGAAGCAGGTATGGTTACTTTATCCGTGTATAATATTTTAGGAGAGAAAGTAGCCGACTTATTGAATGAAAACTTAAGTTTAGGAAAATACTCAATAACTTTTGATGCAAATAAATATGGTTTAAATAGCGGAGTATATTTTATTAAACTACAAGTAGAAGATAAATTTAACGCCATTAAAAAAATGAATTTAGTTAAATAAATTTTGTAACTATAATTATTAAAATATATGATATTATTAAAATTATTATTATCTTTATTTATTCAGCAAAAATTGTATAATTAACAAAAGGGTTGCCATGTTTGCTTATATTTTATTAATTTTTATGTCATTAACGTTTTGTTTGCAAGCTCAAATTGCAAATGTAGTACCTGAAAAAACTTTGTTACTAAATCAAAAAGTAACAAATTTGGGTGATATTGCAAATGTTTACGTAGATGATTTTTTAAATTATTATGTTTTAAGTAAAGATAACAAGAATATTAACATATTTAATTCCTCCGGTGAATTAGTAAAAAAAATTCCTGCCGATAACAATACAAAACTATTTGACAACCCTGTAGATTTGTGTGTACAAAAAAACGGTAAAATTGCCGTTTTAGATAAAGGTCTAAAAAGGTTAATTATTGTAAATCAAGATGGTGAAAGGCAAGCCGTTTACGGAAATTCGGGCAGTAATTTAGGCAATTTAGATAACCCTGCTCAAGTAGATTTTGATAGCTACGGTAATTATTATGTTTTTGATAAGGGGAATAAAACAGTTATTAAATTTAATAAACAAGGCTTGTATAGAGGAGCTATTGCTGCAAAAAACTGTATTTCGTTTGCAGTTGGTTTAGATCAATGTATCCATCTGTTAACTAAAGCAGATAACGGCTTTGTAATTCAAGTATATTACCCTAACTTTACAATAAAAAAACAACTTACTATACGAAATATTACCGAACCCACTGATTTTGTTATTAATAAATTTAATCAGTATTATATAAATGATATTGAATTATGCTCCGTGTTTCATTATGATAGCACGGGAATGCCAACCGGTATTAAAATAGGAATTAAAGGAAGTAGCGGTAGTGTAGGAACTTTTAGTGATCCTACTTTTATTTGTAGCCAATACGTAAGCGATTTGAATGATAAAATTTACGTTTTTGATGAAAAGTTTTCATCTATTCAATCATTTAATTTAAACTTTAAAGAAGTACAACAAAAACCTACAACTCCTTTGGTAAAAATGGATGTTGAGTTTGTTGAATCGCAAAAAATGGATTTTTATAAATACTTATATATTTACAATGATATTTTTTACTATATCTTAAATGATAATACTTTACTGGCAAAAAAGGGGAGTGAAGAAATTTTTCGTTTAACAAAAGAAGGTCAAAAGCAAAAAGGTATTAATTTATCGGAACCAATAGCTTTAACTGTATATAATAACAAAATGTATGTTGTTGATAACGATGATAATAAAGTTGTAATTATTGATGCTTCTAACGGATTTAATTTATCGCAATTTGGTGAATCGGGAAGTAATGAAGGACAACTAAAAGCACCAAATGATATAGCATCAGATTTAAATGGTAAAATTTATGTTAGTGATTACAAAAATAATAGAATTAATATATATAACGAACAAGGTATGTATATTAATAAAATTTTACTTACAAACAACAGACCACTTAAAATTTCAGTTAGCAAAACAAACACTTTATATATATTGATGGAAGATAAAAAAAACATCTTCTATTTGGAGCAAGATAAAAATAGAATTGAAACTTTAATGCTTAATGGACTATCAATAGATTATGAAGTTGGTACTATTGCATCTATTGATGAAAACATGCTATTGGTTTACGACGAGTATTTTGGTGTAATTCACGTATTTGAGAACTATAAAAAAATTGCAGAATTTTTATCACGCGGTGAAAATGAAGCTCAGATGCCAAGCATTAATTTAATTGCCATTAAGCAAGGTAATAATTCGTTATTTGTTAATTCTTCAAAAATTAATGTTCAAAAACAATTTAGACTATTAATTCCTCCTGCCGAACCAAAAGATGTTAAAATTAATGTTTCTAATGATGGAGTTGCCGAACTTGTTTGGATAGGAGACGAGAAACGAGCAGCAAGTTATTTAATATTTCGCAAAAAGCAGGATGAAAAAGACTTTCAATTATTTACGAAATTAGAAAACACCAAATTAATTTTAGAAAACCCTTCCGAAACCATTTTGCAATATGCAATAATTGCTGAAACAAAAGACGGACTTCAGAGTAAACTATCTGCTAACATTGATGACGAATTAAGCTACTTGTTATTTTTAAAAGATTATCAACCTCAACAAGCAATAAAACGTTTGCAGGAATTAAAATATCTAAATCCTATCGGAATAGTGAATAGAATTAGTTTAATATACAGAGAGTTAATTGAAAAATACAGTGCTTCATCAAATTGGGATATGGTTGTTAATTCTTTATCTGAATTAATTAAAGAAAAACCTGATGAAAGTTCTACCTATATTGAATTGGCAAATGTATATAAAACTTTGTTGCGTTATTCGGATGGTATAAGAGTATTAAATGATGCAAAAATTCGTTTTTCGGACAATTTAAGCGTATATCAAAATTTAATAAGACTACAGTATCTTAATAAAGATTATGCAGGTACAATAGCAATGTGTAAGGAAGCATTGTTAAAATTTGCCGACAATGAAAAAATAATGCAAAGTTTGGCAGAAGCGTATATTAGTAATAATCAGAAGGAAGA
>DAINPX010000363.1:0-3621 GCA_036743235.1 Melioribacteraceae bacterium | reverse complement strand
TAAGAACAAATTAGAATGGACGGCAGAATTTGTTGATGCCGCAGAAAGCGGAGAACTGGGTTATACTTACGGAAGTTATATTTATTTAGTACCTGATAGTATAGGAGGTTATACTAAATATACCGGGGTGTTTCATACGGTTTGGAAAAAACAAAATAACGGGTCTTGGAAATTTGTTTGGGATTAATTTATGGACTATAATAATTATTCTAAAGAAGAACTGATTAACGAAATAACAAAACTTAAAACTAAATTAGAATTGTTTGAAAATTATAATTTTGATGATATTAATTCTTTAAGTCAATTGTTATTTGAAAATGCTTTTTATAACTCCCCCGAAGGTATTATGTTTACCGAAGGAGATACCGGTAAAATTATTGCTCTTAATTACGAATATACCAATTTATTGGGTTATAAAGCCGAAGAAATAATTGGGAAAAGTATTAAAGAAATTGGAATTTGGATTAATACTGACCAAAGAAGAAGTTATATAGACCAAATCTTATTAAACGGTTTTGCAGTTTATACTGAAGATTTTAGAAAAAAAGACGGTACAATTATTAATCTTTCGGCAGTTTCTAAGTTAATCAAAATTAAAGACACTAATTTTTTTATCTCCTATATTAATAATACAAGTCGGATTTTTGAGGAGTTAAAAAGAAGCGAAAGAAAATATAAATTACTTTCCGAAAACATTAAGGACGTAATTTGGGAATTAGATCCAAATACGTTTAAGTTTACTTATGTCAGTCCTTCCGTATTTAATTTAAGGGGTTATACAGCCGAAGAAGTTATGGAAGCCCCATTTAGTTATTCGCTTGAGCCTCAAATGTTTGAGATAGTAAAAGAAAAAATAAAACAACGTTTAATTGATTACAAAGAAAATTATATTATTCCCGATGAGTTTTTTAGAAACGAAATTCAACAAACATGTAAGGACGGAAGATTAATTTGGACGGAAGTTATTACAAATTATTTTGTTGACGAGGAAACGGGGAAGTTAATGATACGGGGGGTTACAAGAGATATTGAGGGGAGAAAAAAAGGAGAAGAACGTTTAAAAAAAGCATACGAAGAATATAAAACTTTATTTGAAAATGCATCCGAAACAATTATTTTAATTCAAGACGGTATTATCAAAAAATTTAATAAAGCAGCATTTAAGTTAACGGGATATAACGAAGAAGAAATATCCGGACATACGTTTTTGGAATATGTGATGCCGGAGTTTAGAGAGACGGTAATTAATTATCATAAAAGAAGATTGAACGATGAAATTTTAGAAGATAGATATAATGTAAAAATTAAAATTAAAAATAACGATACTAAATGGGTATCTGTTTCCGGCGTTAAAATTATGTGGCAAAATAAACCGGCAACATTAAACTTTTTATTAGATATAACGGAATTAAAAGAAATTCAGGAAAAACTAATAAAACAAAATGAAGAATTGCTAAAAACCAATAATCAAAAAGATAAACTATTCTCTATTCTGTCTCATGACCTTAAAAATCCATTACATGTAATTTTGGCTTTATCCGATATTTTGACTTCTGATAATGATACTATGGAAAGATCCGAAAGATATCAGTTTGCAAAAGATATTAAAAAATCGGCAAAAGCACTACGTAAAATATTAGATGATTTACTTAATTGGGCTAAATTAAAGCAAAATTTAGTAGCATTTGCCCCTAAAAGTTTAAACTTAAGCGAATTAATAAATGATGCTTTTTTGAATAGCTTTGATGTGGCAAGAGAAAAAAATATTTCGATTAATATTGATGTTGACGATATATTAAGTGTTTGGGGTGATGAAAATCTTCTTAAATCATTATTTCGTAATTTATTTACAAATGCAATTAAATTTAGTAAAGAAAATAGTAAAATAGATATTGCTGTTGCACTTTTAGAAAATAAAGATATTATTGTTAAAGTGCAAGATTACGGAATAGGAATGCCCAAAGAATTGGCAGAGAATTTATTTGAATTGGGTTATAAAATTCAACGTTCCGGTACAAATAACGAACCCAGTACCGGTCTTGGTTTGCAAATTGTTAAACATATTGCCGAAGTGCATAATGCCGAATTATGGTTTGATACCGAGGAGAATAAAGGAACTGCATTTTTTATTAAATTTTTATATAAAATTAAACAATAAAAAATTAATTACGATAATAAAGAATAATTAATTAATAATTTATTATGAAAAATATTGCTATTGAAACCTTATTGGGAATAATTTTGGGATTTGGATTATTCTTTCTATCTATTGCTTTTAGTACGGATAACTTTTTAATGTTTTTTAACCTCCCAAGTTTACTTATGGTTGTTGGCGGAACTTTGGCTGCTACCATGATTTCATTTAGAGGTCGATATGTAATGCAGGCATTAAAAGAATTGAAAGGGATATTTACTCCGCAAAATATAAATCCTCAAACTTTATATAAAGAAGTTGAAAATATTATTAATTTAGCACGCGTATTAAAAACAAAAGGTATTGTTGAACTTGAAAACGAACTTCAAAAATCTGATATAAAAGATCCTTTTGTAAAATATGGCGGTGAATTACTTGTTACCGGTTATAAAGGAGACGAGTTAAGAAAAATGCTTAACAATTTTGTGGAAACATCATTTGAAAGAAGTATGGTTTTTTCTCATATTTTAAGAACTATGGCAAGTTTTGCCCCGGGTTTTGGTATGTTGGGCACTGTAATTGGTTTAATTATTATGTTAGATAAAATGGGCAGTAATCCATCGGAATTAGGAAGAGGATTGGCGTTTGCATTAATAACCACTTTATATGGTGTATTGCTTGCACAATTAATTTTACGACCCGCTGCCGAAAAAGTTAAACAAAAACAAGAAATATTACGCTTCAGAAATTTACTAATTACCGAAGGATTTGTATTATTGGGTGAAAATCAAGATTCGATGTTAATTCAAGATATGTTAAACAGTTTTTTAGACCCCGAAAATCATTTTTCTGTTATTAAAAAAGATAGAAATTAACACGGTATAAGGTAATGTTAGATAATTATAACGAAAATAGTAATAAAGAGGAATTTGTTTCCAGCGAGCAAAAACTTGCCAAAAAATTAAAAACAGAGCTTTCCAAAAGAAATATTGAAGGTGAAGACGAGAGGGGTAAAAAACCTTTTAAAAGGTGGTACACCGATGAAGATTCGGCATATAAAAGCAAAATTGTTAAAGGCGAAGCAGATGCAGAAGACTGGCTTATAACTTATGCCGATGTAATTACATTAATGTTAACATTATTTGTTTTGCTATTTTCGTATTCAAAGGTTGACCAGAAGAAATTTGAACAGTTAAAGCAATCAATTAATAAAGAATTACTAAAAAAAGATGAAAAAACGATGTTTGAACAAGTAGAAAAAAATGTTAAAAATATTTTTGAAAGTTCAAGTATGGGGAATAAAGTGTTAGTTTCTTCAGATCCCAAAGGGTTAAGAATAGAATTAAATAGCAGTGCATTATACGATTTGGGTTCGGCTACAATTAAACCCGAAATGCTTGCGGAATTAAAAGAGTTAGCTTATACAATAAATTCATTACGCATAAATTTTCCTAATTATTTGGTCGAAGTAGAAGGACATACGGATA
>DAINPX010000362.1:0-3622 GCA_036743235.1 Melioribacteraceae bacterium | reverse complement strand
AGGGGGGATGCACTTCTGAGAGTTACCCACGACTAAAGTCGTGGGTTGGTGTGATATATATATATCTTGAATTGTTTTTAATATTTATTTGTTAAATAAAAAAAATTATACTAAATTATTTTAGTTTTTTTTCGATAATACAACAAAAATATTAAAAATACTTTAACAATTTTAGTGGGGATAACTAGATGATTAATTGGTTTAAAAACTTGCCTGTGGGGAAAAAGTTTTTTTATACTTTTACCACTTTACTTGTGTTAATTTTTATCATATCATATTCTTCTTATACGGGAATAAGTAATCTTAAATTAAGTTTAGATCAATCTGAAGTTAGGCTTCGTTCGTACGAACTTTTATTACAGGTTGATAGGGATTTACAACAAGCTTTAGTAGCGGAAAGATCATTAATTCATACCCCAATAACCAGTCCTAAATTTGACGAATATGTTAAAGCACACCAAGAAAACATTCAACAAGCAAAAGATAGGTGGCAAAAGTATATTTTATTAATTCAAACAGATAAAGAAAAAGCCTTAGTAAACGAATACGGCACTCTCGAACAAAAATGGGAATCAATTACCAACTCTATTGTATCTAAATTACGTTCTGGCGATACAGCTGATATTCAAAATGCAATTATACAATCCGACGGTGAAGCTGCAGTTGCTTTTGAAGAATGTAGAGATATTATAGATAAGCTGACCGGAGTAAATGATGAATTTTCGGCTGAGGAATTAGTTAAAAATGAAGAAACTTACAGCACTTCCATAACAACCTTACTTATAATTTCCGCTATATCATTTATCTTATCTTTTATAGTAGGCAGGTTTTTAACTAATGCTATTAAAGAGCCTTTGGAACGAGCAAAATTAATGATGCAAAATTTATCAAAAGGTAATTTAAAAACAAGACTTAAACTTGATATTAAGGATGAAATAGGCGAGATGGCAAATGCCATGGATAATATGGCTGATAACTTGGCAGATAAAATGAATCAATTATACAAAATTTCGGAAGGCGATTTGAATGTCAGTTTTTCTAATTATAGTTCCGATGACGAAATTACTCCAAGTTTTGAAAGAATTGTTAAAACCCTTAATAATCTACGAGATGAGATAATTAGTTTAAATAATGAGGCAAAAAACGGTAACCTTTCTTTTAGAGGTGATTTAAATAAATTTAAGGGAGTATATTTTAATTTGGTTAAGGGCGTTAACGAAACTATTGATTCGTTAATGACTCCAATTAAAGAAGGTTCGGATGTTCTGGGAATTTTGGCAAAAGGTGATTTAACCGTACGCGTCGTGGGTAATTATTTTGGAGACCATCAATTAATAAAAAATAGTATAAACTCAGTTGCCGATTCTTTGGGTTCTGCTTTGAGTGAAGTTAACCAAGCATCAATGGCGGCTGCCAGTGCGGCAAACCAAATATCTGCAAGTACAGAGGAAATGGCATCGGGTTCGCAGGAATTGGCTTCTCAAGTAACGGAGATTGCCGGAGCGGTTGAAGAAATGACTAAAACTATTTATGAAAGCACTAAAAATACCGGTACAGTTGCCGAAAAATCGAAACTGGCTTCGCAGCGTGTAAAACACGGTGTTGATAAAGTTAACGATACAAAAACAGGTATGCAGAGAATTGTAAAATCTGCTACAAAAACCGGTGAAATAATTGCAAATTTGGCTAAACAAACCGAACAAATCGGTCAAATTACTCAAGTAATTGATGAAATTGCAGACCAAACCAACTTATTGGCATTAAATGCTGCAATTGAAGCAGCAAGAGCTGGCGAACAAGGAAGAGGTTTTGCAGTAGTTGCAGACGAAGTTCGTAAACTAGCCGAAAGAACAACAAAAGCTACAAAAGAAATTGCCGATACAATAAAAACTATTCAAAACGGCGTTATGGATGCAAATAGTTCAATGCAAGAAGCTCAATCTTCAGTTGTTGAAGGCATGAAATTAACCGATGATGTTTCAACTTCGTTGTTTGCAATAATGGAAAACACTAACGATGTAACAGATCTTGCTACACAAGTATCGGCTGCCAGCGAAGAACTTTCGGCTACTTCGGAACAGATTAGTAAAAGTATAGAAAACATTAGCTCGGTTACACAAGAAAGTGCTTCGGGTGTTCAACAAATTGCAAGAGCCGCCGAAGATTTAAATAGACTTACCGAAAACTTGCAAGGTTTGGTTGTTAGATTTAAAATTGAAGAACGAGGAATTGTAAGAAGATAGCTTGGTATATTATTAACAATTATCGTTTATATCACATCTATACGTTTCCCAATACCGGATCTCTTGACTGAAGTCATTGAGATCCGGAAACTGAAGCTCAGGATATCCCACGCCTGAAGTCATCAAAATTCCAGGACTGAAGACATCCAGATCCCACGACTGAAGTCATCCAGATCCCACACCTGAAGTCGTGGAAAATACGGTTTAAGTAGTAATTGGCACTAATCATTAAATAAGTCGGTAGTTAGTAACCGGTCATCGGTAGCTTTTTAATACTCACCATTAACTATTTATTATTAATTAGGCACTATTTACAAAAAGTGTTTTACATCACACAATATAATTGACCTATATCACAAAATAGAATAAATTTATACTAAATTGATTTTTGAACGTTTGACAAATCAAAAAAAAATAATATATTTGAATTGTAATCGGAGAAAATGAGTGTGCTTTTACGGGCATGCTTAATAACTAAATAGAGGTTTTAATGAAGGTTATAAAATACTTTTTTTTATTGGCTATTTTATTTTTTTGGTTTAATGATAACACGGCACAGGAGCTTTCTGTTACCAACGTAAACTACACGCTTACCGAAGGTAAAATACAAATTTCGTATAATTTAAATGGTGAAGCCGAAAAGGAATACGAAGTTACTGCATTTTTAAAGCGTGAAAGCGTGCCAAAGTTTGAAGTTGAACTGAAATCTGCCGGAGGAGATATTGGCAAAGGGCAATTTGCGGGAAAAGATAAAGTTATTGTATGGAATTTTGAAAACGACTTTAATTTAGATTATAATGTAGAAGATTATTATTTTGAAATAAGAGTCGATAAATTAGGCGGAGGAATTGCCTGGTATTATTATGTAGGTGCAGCTGTAGGAGGTGCCGTTGTTGCAGTACTTACAATGATGAAAGGTGGAGATGATGGAGGCGGAACTACAACAACAGAAGTTACACAACCACCGGCAAGACCGTAAGGAGGAAACCATGAGATATTTTACACTATTATTAGTATTTGTTTTTTGCTTTAATACCTTTGCACAAGATGCAAAAGGGCGTTCACCCAAGCTTAAATTAACCGATAAAAAAGAGGTTAAACAAATAGAACAAACTACACAAACCGAAGTTGTTAATAATAAACCGTTTATTGATGATTTATTAACAAATATTCCTAAAGCAACCACAATTAAAAATAATGCCGTTGCGGTAATTATAGGTAATAAAGATTATGTATCCGCCCCAAATGTTGATTTTGCCGTAAACGATGCAAGGGCAATTAAAGAATATGTTATTAACGCGTTTGGGTATAAACCCGAAAATATAATTTATGTTGAAAATGCCAAACAAAGCGATTTTTATTCCATTTTTGGAAAAGAA
>DAINPX010000361.1:0-3631 GCA_036743235.1 Melioribacteraceae bacterium | reverse complement strand
AAACAATTAAAGGGTGCATTCTGTTTATTTTTGTATTTGAAACAAATCGGTATTCATTTTTGGGATAATGATGAGTTCCTAAAAGGATATAGGCATAGGTTTATCTCTTTTGGACACATACCTATTCATAAAAACAGAACTAGAATTATAACAAAGTCAGAAAAACATGATAAACCTGAAAATATGATGAAAATTGATTGGCCAAATCGTACAGAATTTAATAAAATTGCCGGAACCAAACATTAGTCACCTTTATTTTTTATTTTAACACACTAAATCATTTCTAATTTATTATTTAATAATTGAATATTTTACAAAAATTATGAACATTTACTTATATATTCTTGATACTATGGCAGATTGGGAAATTGGCTATTTAACCGCAGAAATAAATTCCGGTCGCTTTTTAGATAAATCCAAACCTAATGTTAATCTTATTAAAATCAGTAATTCTTTAACTCCGATAACATCTATGGGAGGTATAACCATTTTACCCGATAAAACTTTTAACGATGTTACTTTTTTGGAAGGAGATGTTTTAATTCTTCCGGGTGCCGATACATGGTCTGATGCAAAAAACCAACCGGTTATTAATTCCGTAGAAATCTTATTACAACAAAAGGTTATTGTTGCATCTATTTGCGGCTCTACAATAGCTATTGCCGAAAAAGGAGTGTTTGATAACAAAAACCACACCAGTAACAATAAATATTTTTTAAAAATGTTTTGCCCAAACTACAAAGGTGAAGATAACTATATAGATAAACCTGCAGTTGCCGATAAAAATTTAATTACGGCTAGCGGTCTTGCCCCATTAGAATTTACTTACGAAATTTTTAAAACAATTAATTTAATGAAACCCGCAACTTTAGAAGCTTGGTTTAACCTTCACAAATTTAAAGAAGCACAATATTTTTATTCTCTAATGGAATCATTAAAAGACTAATATCTTTGAATTTGTTATTATTCAAAAAAATTTTAGACTAAAGTACTGTTTATTTACTATTCATTTTAACTTTTATTAAACATATTTCTATAGTTAGCAACCTTTTAAATATTTGGTCATCATATAGTATTATGTTAAACAATTTTTATAAAAGTTATGAATAATACCCAGCCAAAAGTAATAGTTTTTTCTACGCCTACTTGTAGTTACTGCAATATGGCAAAACGATATTTTAAAGAAAAGAATATTAAATTTACCGATGTTGATGTATCACGGGATCAGAATGCGGCACGCGATATAGTTAAACGTACCGGACAAACAGGCGTTCCGGTAATATTAATTAATAATAAACCGGTAGTAGGATTTGATAAACCAAAAATTAATCAGTTATTAAACATTAAGAATTAAAGAGGAATTATTATGAAAGTAAAACCTTTGGATGACAGAATTTTAGTTGAACCGATGGCAAGTGAAGAAAAAACTTCTTCAGGAATTATTATTCCCGATACGGCAAAAGAAAAACCACGAACCGGAATTGTTATTGCAGTTGGTACAGATGAGGACTTGCAGGAAAAAATTAAAGTAGGTGATAAAGTACTTTTTGCCAAATATGGCGGAGACGAAATTGAAATGAATAATAAAGAATATCGAATTTTACAACGCTCCGATATTCTTGCTATTGTAGAAGATTAGAATTTAATTAAATATAAGATTATTTTAAGTTTAATTATATTTCATTAAAAATTAACTAATATCATAAAACCCCCATAAAATTTTAGCATATGGGGGTTTTTGTTTTAGACCAATACATCTTAATGCAAAACTTCTTTTCCATTAGTTAAATCAAAAATTTGAATGTAATACTTTTTGCTTTTCCATAATTCTTTTGTTATATTGGAATTAAAATAACATTTCCCAAAATTTCTGTATAGATTATTTATAAAATAGTTAGCTAATTAAGATAGCAGCCGATTTGAATTTAATAATTAGTTTATATAGAGGTAAATCGATGAGTATCAAATATTTTCATCTGTTTTTAGTTCTATCTTTAAATGTTTTATTCAATTCGTCATTAATAGCCCAAGGTAATACTCAACTACTGGGTTCTTTTAATACAGACGGATTAGCCTTAAACACATGTTATAGCAATAATAAAGTTTATATTGCCGATAATGATAGAGGAATTAGAATTATTGATGTAAACAATTCTGCAAACCCTTTTGAAATTGGCTACTATCTGCCCCCTGCTCAAAGTTTAGCATTAAACGTTGTAGTTAGCGGTAATTTTGCATTTGTTACAACAGATAATAACGGATTAAGAATTGTTGATATTTCAAATCCCACAGCCAATATGCAAGAAATAGGCGGTGTAAATTTTTCCAATTATTGCAACGGCGTATCTGTTCAAGGCAATTATGCATATGTAACAAATAATGTTAACGGTCTTAAAATTGTTAATATTTCTAATCCTGCAAACCCGCAATTAATAAACACAATAGCTATAGGAAATGAAGCAAATTATGTTAAAGTTGTAGGGAACTATGCATATGTTACTTCAAACAACCAAGGGTTGAAAATTATTAATATAAGTAACCCCAACAATGCTACAATTGTAGGTAGTTACCCTCTTCCCGATGAAAGCTTAGGACTTGATGTTATTGGAAATTACGCATATGTAACAAACAAATTATACGGGTTAAGAATTATTGATATCTCCAATCCGGAAAACCCGCAACTTAAAGGAACATTTAATACAAACGGTCAATCGTATAATGTAGCTGTTGAAGGCAATTATGCTTATGTATCCGATTGCGATTTTGGTTTAAGAATTATTAATATAAGCGACCCGATTAATCCTATTGAAGCCGGTTATTACGATACTTACGGACTTGTTTACGGTGTAAGCGTAAATCAAGGAATTGCATATGTAACCGACTATGATTACGGTTTAGCAATAATTAAAAACAATTTATTTTTTTCGGGTAACATCTCTTTAACACAACCCAACGGAAATGAATATTTAAATGTTGGCTCAACATATAATATTAAATGGGTATCTAACGGAATAAATAATATCCGAATTGAATTTACAACTAATAACGGAAACAGCTGGAGTACAATAATTAATAGCATTTCTACATTAACTGGAAATTATAATTGGGTAGTGCCAAATGTAACATCTTCACAATGTAAAATAAAAGTAAGCAGTAGTACAGAACCTTTAATAAACGATGTAAGCGATAATACTTTTAGAATTTATAAACTTGTATTAAATACACCCACAATAGGACAAAAAATAATTGCAGGCAAAGAGTTTGATATTTTATGGAATAGCGGAGGAATTAGTAATGTTAAGTTATTATGGTCATCAAACAACGGTTTAAGTTGGACAGAAATAATTACTACTGCAGCAGGTTCGGGAAGTTATAAATGGAACGTCCCAAATATTGTTTCCGATAATTGTTTGATTAAAATTCAAGAGGCAAACGACGAGAACATTAATTCATTGTCTCCTTTATTTTCAATTGTTAAGTATGTTTTACTTACACCCAACGGAGGAGAAAAATATTATGTTGGCAATAATTATAATATTTCGTGGGATATTAGTTTTAATACAACTTTAAGTATTTATTATTCAACCGATGAAGGAACAAATTATACATTAATTGCAAATAATATAACTTC
>DAINPX010000360.1:0-3648 GCA_036743235.1 Melioribacteraceae bacterium | reverse complement strand
CCGTCACTATCTATATCAACAAAAGCCGGTTTTGCATCCGTACCAATTAATGTATTAACGGTAGCAAAAACAGAATCAATTTTAACCCAATTAGGTAGGTTATACGTACCCGTGTTTTTATATAAAAGAAAACCGTTATAACCACCAATTATTAATTCTTCGTTTAGGTCGTTATCAATATCTGCTAAAACAGGATAATATGAGTTAGTATATTGATAGCCGTTTGCGTAAATTTGCTCAAGCAGTGATTCGTTAATTGCATAAGTAGGAGGTAAAGTATTACCGGATTTATTTCGATAAAATTTTACTCTATTATCGGTACTTCCAAAAAAAACATCTTTAAAACCATCATTATCATAATCTGTTAAAAACGGAGAAGAAAAAGATGATACGCCAATGCCGTTTGGAGCAAAAACAGAGTCTATTTTTTGCCAATATTGCCCAAAGATAAAAGAAGATGTTAAGAAAAATAAAATAATTAAACTGATTTTTTTCATACGATTCCTATAATTATTATTGTTTACATTTTAACAGTAATTCATTTGCTTTATTATTATCGTTACATAACAAATAAAAATCCGAACTGATAGCATAATATTTTAAATATTCAAGATTATTTAGGTTAAAATATAAATTACCTATACTTTCCGATAGTTTTGCGGCAAGAATATAATATTCTGACACCCTTGCTAAATCCAATCCCGTTTTTAAGTATAAAACTGCTTCATTAAATTTGTTTTCATATACAAAAATTTCACTAATAATAAAACAAATATAAGCTTTAGTTTCGTTGGAAAAAACGGAATTATTTACCCCTATATTTTGTAAAAAATTCAAATAATCAAAATTCGGCTTTTTTATTAAAAACCCCGCATATGTTATCTTAGAAAGGGCAATAATATAATCCTCGGATAATGTTTGTGAAGTTTGATCCGAAAAATCTATTTTCGCTAGTTTATCATATTCGTGTTTGTAATACAAAGTATCTATATTAAATAAAAAGTTATTGGTTTCAAATAACTTTTTATCAGTCCTACATAAAGCTCTATACTTAATATTCCAAATATCAAAAAGCGAGTCAATATTTAAGATGTAATAAGCTTTTGTTATTGAAAAAGCAATTTTGCATGTTGTTAAGTTATCATCTATAATCACAGAATTTTCATAAGCTTGATGAAGATAGGGTAATGCAGATTTATAATTGTTCCTTTTTATATAAAATTCGCTTTTGCTAATTAAATAGTTTACATTCTGTATTGTAACATGTCTATTATCAATTTTATTGGATGTAGAGCAACTACTTATTAATAGAGCAATAAAAAAAAGTAGAATTAACTTATAAACTATAATCAGTTTCATTATTTTACAGGGAATATTATTTTAGGTTCTGTTATTTTTTGTTCATTACTACCACTACCCAAAAACGGGCTGTTGTTAATTCCTTCTAAAGTAGTATTAAGTTTTAATAATGTCATATCCAGTTTTTGAAGTAATATTGAAAAATCTGAGGATTTTGAATTTAAATATTCTGCAAATTTTTCATGTTCTTTTAATAGTTTTTGTAAATTATTAAGAACTTGTGTTGTAGGATTAAAAATATTTTCACCGGTTGGGTCTAACATTTTGGCAAGAATGCCATCAGGGTTTTTATACCTATTGGTCACTGTATCTATTAAAAACAAAGTCTTTGTCATTAATTTTGATGTTTTTATCATTTCTTCACTTGTTTTAGAAAAATTTCTAAATGATTTAATTAATTCACCGGGGTTGTTGTAATCACCGTTAAGCATTTTTAATAGACTTTCTGTCTCTTCAAGTATTGATACCGAAGAAGCCAATATTTCCGATATGCTCTTTTTATTTGTTAAAGAATCATCAATAATTAAACTATTCATTTCAATTAAAAATGAATTCAAATTATCTACAATATAAGTTAGTTTATCGGAACCTGTTGAAGAAAGGTGATTTTGCGATAGTATAAGGTTTCCTAAATAAGAATCGGACGATGGAATATGATAATACTTGGTTGGGGTTAAAATTCCTTTTGGAAGTATTATTAGTTCGATATTGGAAACAGATGTAACCGGATGAACAGATTTTACAATTATTGAGCGAGTGGCAATTTTGTTAATAAATTCGTTGTAAATATAAAAATTTGTTCTAACATCGTTATTTTCATCAAGAAAAAAATCATCAATATAACCGATTTTAAATCCTTTCATATAAACTTGGGCACCTTTGCTTAAACCGTAAGAATTATTAAATGTAGTATAAAAAAGTGTTTTATCTGCAAAAAATCTTTTGTTGGCAGTTAGTATATATATAGTTAAAAGCAATATTGCCAAAGCAACAAAAACAAATATAGAAACAAATAAACCGGTATATTTAAGTCTTAGTTTCATTAATGCCTCTATAATTCAATTTGCGAGTCTATAAAATCTTTTATATTTCCGGAAAAAAATAATTTTCCTTTTTTAATATAATAAATAATATCACAGTGTTTAACAAATTCTTCATTAAACTGTGTTTTAATAATTTGAGTTATATTATTTGCTTTTAATTCACGCATTTTACGAATTATAATTTTTTTTGTATTAGCGTCCGTATATCTGAAAGGTTCATCGTATATAACTAAACTCGGTTCGGATAATAAAGACCTGATAAATCCAAGAAGTTTAATTTGTTCTTCTTTAATTTGTGAAGGACGAAGAGATAAATCCAAGTCTAATTCAAAATCATGCAAAAATGCTTTTATTCTACTAATTTTTCTTTCATAAGGCTCGTTAGGAAAATGGAAATCAAGCGTTAATAATAAATTTTTTTCTAAATCCAAGTTAGATAATAATGCCCCTTTTTCAAAAACAAAAGAAATTCGTTTTCTTATATCATTCTCTTCGTTTTTATTAAAAGTATAAATGTTAGAATTATCCAGTATTAAATTCCCGCTATCAGGAAAATGAATTCCAGCAATGCTTTTAAGTAAGTACTTTATTGATAAACCATTATCGGACAACACTAAAACAGTACTTTCGGGCATAATATTAATAGACAGATTATCAATTAATAATAATTCATCGGCATAAATAGTTAAATTTTCAATTTTAATTAAATTATGCATAAAATAGTAAAGTAATTATTATATCAATTATTATTATTACACCAATTGATTGTACAACCGCTTTAGAAGTACGCTGAGGAACTTCGGTTATTGAACCCGAGACTTTTAATCCATGAAAACAAGAGATAATTGCAATAAAAAAACCAAAAACAATTGCTTTAATTGAGCTGCTAAAAACATCCGTTAAGGTTAATTCATTAAATACTCTGGTGATAAATGTAGAAAATGGTAAATCGTATAAATATTGTGTTAAAAAAGCACTTCCTATTAAACCGAATATATTAAAATATATACTTAAAACAAATAAAGATATAACAACTCCTATCAATCGTGGAATTACCAGGTAAGTAAATGGGGAAATACCGATACTTATTAAAGCATCCACTTCTTCGTTTAATACCATATTTCCAAGTTCGGTAGCTATAGCTGCACCGGATCTGGAAATTAAGTATAAAGCGGTTAATAAAGTACTTAATTCTCTAGTAATAATTGATATTAAGATTGTATATAGAAGAGGTGAGGATATAAAA
>DAINPX010000359.1:0-3654 GCA_036743235.1 Melioribacteraceae bacterium | reverse complement strand
CACATTCCTTATCTAAAGCATATTGATCTGCTTGCATAAGCAAAACTAAATCTTTTTCTTCTTCAACACGTAGCTCATGTAAATCGAGCATGTTGTTTAAATCCTGAGCTTCAATATTATCGGGTTGAATCTCTAAGGCTTTAACAGAAAAAAGTCGAGCAGTTTCATAGTCTTCCGCCTGAAAACTTAAAGTCCCCATTGTAATAAAAGCAGTTAAATTCTTTGGCTCTTTTTCTAAAACATAGTTTATATGTTCTCTTGCCTCGTCCAATCCTACATTACTCCAAGTTAATAATTCCCCTGCCAACAAATGATATTTTGTTGAATCGCCATTTTCTTGTATTACTTGATTAATCTGAGAAATTGCCTCATTAAAATCTCTATCGTAAGTTAAATATTTAGCGTAATAATACCTTATATCATAATCTTCGGGCTTAAGTTCTAAATACTCTTTTAGTATTTCGTTGGCTTCAGTGTAGTTTTCCGTACTTGCATAGTTTTGAGCTAATACTAAAACAGCAGCTCTATTTTCAGGATTTTCAGAAATAAGCTTTAAGTTTTTATCAATTTCATTGGCAAAAAAGTTAGACTTTATATCGTCAAATAGTTTTTTTAACTCAATATACTTTTGGTTTTCCTGTTCTGTTTCTCCTAATATTGTAAGTTGTTGAGATGCTTCTTCATATCTATTTTCTTTTATTAACTCATCTATTAATTTAAATCTATTATCTTTATTATCAGGATCTTTTTTTAATAATCTATAATATCTATCAATAGGATATTCTTTTTCAAAAGAGCGCGGGCGATATTGTGTTAAATATGCTTCGTTATTAACTAAATCAAGACCGTCTTCAGCTTCTTTAAAAAAAGGTTTGAAACTTAAAGCAGTTTCAAATGCATTTTTTGCAATACTAAATTTTCCTAACCAAAGTGTAAAATAACCATATCTACTCCATAATCGCCAATCTGTTGGATACCTTTCTACAAATATTTTTAATATTCTTTCACCTTTTACAATATTTTTTGTTTTACTATTTATTTCAGTATATCTAATTATTTCATCAGGCGAAGCATCTTTATCTCTTTTAAGATATTCATCATACCAATTTTCGGCAGTTTGCCATTCTTCTAAATTTCTATAACTTTTACCTATTTCTAAATAATTAACCGGGTTGTTGGGATTTATTGCAATCTCTCTCTTAAATCCTTCAATTCTTTTATAAAGAATTTTTTTAAAATCTTCCCACGCTCTATTTAAATCATTGCTAATTTTAGAGTTTTTAGGTTCAAGTTTTAGTGCTCTTCTATAGTCCAAAATTGCATACTGATATTCTCCTCGTTTTTCGAAACTTTGTGCTCTTAGATGATATCCGTCTGCATGACGTGGATTAGCCGTAATATACTTATTTAATAGACTAATTGCTTCTCCGTATTTTCCGTTTTGCATTTGTGTTAAGGCAAGTCGTTTATATGTTTTGCTTTCTTGCTGAGCAAAAATATCTTGCATTCCAAAAACAAAGCATGCTAATACAAAGAAAATAATTAATTTCATTTTAAAATACTTTTCAAAGTTGTAAATTTATTTTTTTGTTGTTCTTCAGTTTTAATTTTATTTATTATATAGTCTGCATTTTCAATTTCATCATTTGAATTTAAAATATTAAATTCTATTAATTCACTTATTGCATTAATATATTCAATCTGCCTACTAGGGAAATAGTTCTTTATTTTTGAAAAAATGTTTTCTATCTTCGTATTGTTGGGTCTTATTATTAATACGATAACTTTGTTCTCAATTACACAAAGTTTATCTTTTTTATCAGTAACTGCAGAAACTGCTGCTTGAAGATTTTCTATTTCTAACAAACCTTTTAATTTTGCTGAAGGGTCTAATCTAAAAGTTAGTATTGTAAAAGCCTGTCCCGTACTTTTATATAATGCAATCTGATTATTTAATATAAGCGAAAAATCATTCATATCGTATAAGTTAATTGGTTCATACTTTTGCATTGAACTTTCGTTTGAGTACTCTGATTGAATTTTATTCAATTTTGCAAGGTCAACCTCAAATATAGTATTATTCGGTTGTTCTTTTACTTCTTCGGTAAAGACGGGTTCGCGTTTTACTTGAATATCCTGTATCGGTGTTTCTATAATATTTTCTTTTTGTATCTCCACTTCTTCATCAATTGCCTCAATATATACGCCATGATTTGGCCTAATTGTATATTCTTCGGTAAACTGACCTTCAGTATGCCCTACATTTGGTGTAATTACTATTTTCCCACCATAATACATATTAAGTTTTGTCGGACTTTTTTTAAGATATATCATCCCTGTTACATTACTGGCTATAACATCAATTATAGCTTCGGCTCGCTTTGCGGCAGGCTCGGAAACAACAAAAAAACTGGATATATCCTTATCCTCAATTTCTTCTAATGTTTGTAAAAAAACAAATTGTAGATATCCTAAATCACTAAATCCTAAATAAGGTGTTAATTCATCAAAAACAACACGTTGCGGGTAATAGGATTTATATTCTTTTACAACGCCAACAATATCTTTAATAAATTCACCCAAAAACTCGTCAGGGTTACGGTATTCGCTTAAATCACTTGGCGGTGCAAATCGAACAACAATTATTTTATTTGCATTCATATATTTCTGGATATCAAATCCAATAGAAGCTGCTTGAATTATTAAATCTTTTGGGCGCATATTTGTAAAATATAAACAAACCTGATCATTTACTGCTGCTTCTCTTGCAAACTGTAAAGATAACAATGTCCTTCCGGATTTTCGCTGTCCAATTATTAAATAACTTCCACCTTTATAAATACCTCCCCATTTCTTGTCTATTAACTTTAAACCGGAAGGTATTAAATTTATCATTCTACTCATAATTACACCAATTTTTTATTAATAATATCAAATAATGTGCCATCAAAACGATGAGGATAATTAATCTTCATAAATCAATTATTAACCCTATTTTGAATGTCTTAAAAAAAATAATTTTAATAAAAGCTAATATATTAATTAATAATAGTTATTAAAATATTTTAAGATACATTCTTTTTGTTTCAATAAAATTTCATTTCTCATAATGATACATGTTAACGACCGGAAAAATAACCATAAACAAATATTGCGGTTGCATTAGAAACAATTGTCGGTTCATTTGTAATATAGTCATTTTTATCATCTCTATAATAAGCTTCTTTTGTCTGAAAACGTTTATATTTATCATAAGAATTAAATGTTATATTATAACCATCTAAAAAGTCTTTTGAAATTGGTCCGGCTGCCAGTGCTCCAGGTAAATATTTTTTAAAAAAGCCAATCTGGTGATGGAAATTTTTTGTGAAGTTAGTGCCAATTTTAGATATAAAGCTAACTCCCCAAGGGTTTTTTCCTAAAATATAATTTCTTTGTGTAACATTTAATGAATCGAATATTATTGAGCCTGTAAGTTTTTTGTACAAAATTGACTGTAACGAAATTCCTAATAAAGTATTAGTTGTACCCCAAGTATAAGCTGCTCCTTAATTAAAAAGTTTTGTTGCTTTAGTGTTGTGAAATCAAACAAGATTATTGTAAATATAAGCAATAAATTGTTTGTCATACTTAGCCAACCGATAATGTGCTAAA
>DAINPX010000358.1:0-3665 GCA_036743235.1 Melioribacteraceae bacterium | reverse complement strand
GATTAATGTTATGCTTTTTTATGTTTTTTTGTTTATCTATTCTTTCATTAAAAGCACAAAACTGGAAAGAACAAGCAAGCAATACTAGTGACCTAATTAGAGTAATTAATGTAATTAATCAAGATAATATTTGGTTGGGTACTTCAGGAGGTAATGTAATTAGAACAACTAACGGAGGTACAAACTGGGTTGTTAAAACAAAACCAAAAGCTAATTATATTATTACAACCATGTTTGCTTTGGATGTAAATACTGCATGGGCTGCTATTAAACCAAGTAGCGGAAACGATTTTAGACTTGCAAAAACAACAGACGGTGGGGGAACTTGGAGTGAAAGTGTTATAAGTGCAAATTCATCTTACGGAGATGTCGTTTATTTTTGGGATGCCAACGAAGGAGTATTGGTCGGTGATCCTACTACAACAGCTCCTAATAGTTGGGTTTTAAAGCGAACTACGGATGGCGGAACTACTTGGCTAAATTTACCTGCAGGAAATATACAAGATGCTGATGGCGAAAACGGAGAAATTTGTCCTTCAAATGCATTTACTGTTGTTGGCAATACTATTATGTTTGTAAGTACTGGTAATGCTACTTTTTTTACTCCGCTTTTATATAAAAGTACCGATAGGGGGTTAACATGGAATGTGAAACAGATTTATTCTTTTACCGGAATGGTACAAAAATATGTTTATTTAGCTTTTAAAGATGAAAATAATGGTATTGCAGTAAATACAGCAGGGTTTATTACCAAAACAACAGACGGCGGCGAAACTTGGAGTGATCCGCTATCTGTGAATACTGCAGGATTTAATTCAATTAATTATGTAAGCGAAAACACTTATATAATAACGGGTGCCAATAACCAATCTTCATCGTTGTGTTATATTACCAAAAACGGCGGAACTTCTTGGAAGCAAATTACTATGCCTGACGGTTTTGGAAAAATGTATGCAACTAAATTTGCAAATAGTTCAAAAGGTTGGATTGGCGGTGAAGGCGGAAAACTGGCAACTTGGAACGGAGGAGATATTACAATCAATCATATTCAACCTATTCAAGTGTTATTTAAGATAAATATGAAATATCAAATGAAACGGCGAATTTTTATTCCTGATAGAGGGGATTATCTGTGTATTGGCGGTACCTTTAACGGTTGGGAACCGATTGATATAATGACTGATGAAGACGGAGATTCCATTTACACCAAATTAGTATCGTTTGATTTTAATTACAGACAAGAATTTAAATTTAGAATGCGTGTACATAAATGGGGTTCAGCTAACGATTTTGTAGATAAATGGGAAAACGACCCAAATAGAAGCCAAGTTTTTAACCAAGCATATACAGTTTTTAACGGTGGTTATTTTAATAACGACTTCTTTTATGAACAACTTGATTTTAATACTGCAATACCAATTTTTGACGGGCAAAAAATTAGCGGTAGCAATGCAGGCGGAACAAATAATGTAACAAAATATTTATGGTACGATTATTCTTCCGGTTCTTATACCGGTCCGGAAAAAATATATAAAATTGAAGTAACGGATAGTTGTCGTTTAATTGCAAATCTTTCAAATGTTAGTAATAACAATTTGGATGTTTTTATATTATCGCATAAAGATGTTTATACAAACGGACATAGAGATGAAAACAACAAAGCTTGGCATAGTGATGCGAAACCCGGCACTTATTATATTGTTGTGGATGGTTGGAATAATGCAACGGGAAGTTACGATTTAACGGTTCAGTGCCAAAGCGGTAAACCTAAAGGAAATATTATTTGGTATGAAGATTTTGAGAAAGATGCCAATTTAAGATGGATAGTTACAGGGCAGGAATGGGGAATTGGTGAAATAGAATCCGGACCGACAAGACCGGCATATGGAAGCAAATGTGCAAAAACCAATTTGTACGGTAATTATGATGAAGGACGGCGAACATATTTATATAGACCCGAAAGTTTTATTGTGCCGGCAAAAGAATTAAACCCGCGGCTAACTTTTTGGCATTGGTACGATTTTAATACCGATGATTGGGGAAACGTAAGACTTAGAGTAGATAGAGGGAACGGAACATATAGTGATTGGAAAGTAATTTCAAGAAGGGATTTTTACAACAATAGTTCGGGTGTTTGGACACAGTCCTATGCAGATTTATCAGATTATGCCGATTCACTTGTGCAAATAGGTTTTTATTTTGAATCAAATCTTAGGAATGGGTATTATTATGAAGTTAGTGCCGGTTGGTGTATAGATAATGTATCGCTTGTTACCGGAGATTTTGAATTTAAGGGAATAATGAATTTTGATACTGAATATGCAGGGGATTGGTATATGGAAGGTGTATGGGAAGTCGGATTTCCTACTTATGCTTCGTTATCTTATTCATTTCCTAACGCTGCAGCCACTAAGTTAAATGGAAATTATAACGAGGATGCACGAGATGTTTTATCAAGTCCCTATTTTGTTGTTCCTCCGGCTCACCAACTTCCAAAACTTAAATTTGAACACTTTTATAGGTTTAATACATCTGATTTTGGAAAAGTTATGATAAGAGAGAAAAATTCAACTTCTTGGTCTGATATCACCGGTGCAAATTTTTCCGAATACTCAACCGGTTGGAACTTTTCTCCTTCGTTTGATCTTTTGAATTATTCAAAACAAAATGTACGAATTAGATTTCTTTTTGAATCTAATAGAAGGAACGGATATTATACAGAAGTTGATGCCGGTTGGTTTATTGATGACATTCGTATAGAGCCGATAAATACGGTTGTATTAACATCGCACAATAACGGGGTACTTGTTGCAACGGGAAGCGAACAAGAAATTACTTGGTTTGCCGGAGTTGTAAATAATATTAATCTTTATTATTCTACCGATAACGGAGCTAACTGGATAGCGATTGCAAGTAATATACCCGCAACGCAAAAAAAATATACTTGGGTAGTTCCTAATATGCCTACAGATAATGCACAATTAAAGATTGAAAATGCGGAAGATGTTTCGATATATGATTTTAGTTCAACTTCTTTTAAAATTACTCCCGTTGTTGCTTGGAGCGGAAACATTTCTATTAAAGATAATACTATGATAGAAAAAGTTTTAACGTTTGGAACATCGGTATCTGCTACAGACGGGATAGATGAAATATTGGGCGAGTTTCAAATGCCTCCTTTACCTCCTGCCGGTGTTTTGGATGCTCGTTTTGCTTTACCGGTTGAACCTATTTTGTATTCACCGGTTGATTTTAGAAAAGATAATAAACAAGAATACACTTGGGTAATTAATATTCAGGCAACAAGTAATTTATATCCGCTTACAATAACTTGGACAAATTCTACTTTACCTTCCGGTAATTTTTATTTGGTTGATGATATTAACGGAAATATAGTAAACGTGAATATGAAAACCAATAGTGCTTGCACTATAAGTAATAGCTCAATTACAAAATTAAAAATAGTTTACACTCAAGAAAAAACCTTTAATATGTTATTAAACCAAGGATGGAACTTAGTATCTATACCAAAAGTGTTAAATAATATGAATGCAAATGCCGTATTTACACAAACAAATTCACCTGTTTTTGGATTTGATAACACTTACGGATATACAACTCAAAATTTATTAACATTGTTTAAGGGATACTGGGTAAATAATGCT
>DAINPX010000357.1:0-3669 GCA_036743235.1 Melioribacteraceae bacterium | reverse complement strand
ATTTTAAATTTTCATTAATATTCTTTGTTGTTATGACTGTGGAGAATTAATATTAAAAGATAGACTACAGATTTTAGACGTTAGACAAATAAAGTACTCTCACCCTTTCCCGTTTTGGGATTTGACACTTTATCACCCTTCCACTTTTCCATTATTCCACTATTCCAAATATTATTGTAATACAAAGCAAACAAAAAAAATAGCCCCGTAGGTGGCGGCATTTAACTTTACTAAAATGTCACCCCTCTGGGGCTAAGATATCTTTAATATTACAGAGTTACAATAATTTCGCCTCAAAAGCCTTTATAAAATAACACCAAAAATCACAAAATAATATTTTATACATAAAATTAGCAGCAATAGAACTTTTCCGTTTTGGGATAAAGCACCATTCCAACTTTCCACTCTATCACTATTTCACTTTTCTACCTTGTAACAATCTTTCTACCTAAACTGTTATTCAACTTAAACTGACTAACCAAATTTTGTAAATCGTTTGTAAGTCTGTTTAGGTCTTCTGCAGCTCGTGCTATTTGTTGAATACCCGTAGCAGATTCGTTGGTAACATTATTAATAGCTTCTATATTTTTACCTATTTCTTCAGCAGCACTCGCTTGTTCTTCGCTTGCAGCAGCAACTTGAATTACAATATCTGAAACTTTTTTTGCACCTTCAACAATCTTTTTAAGCACGTCTCCGGCTTTATTAGCTTTTTCTTTTCCTTTTTCTACTTCCGATGTACCTTCTTTAATAGAAGAAACGGCTTCGGAAGTATCTTTTTGAATTGCTTTAATCATTGAAGCAATTTCTTTTGTTGCATTTGTGGTACGTTCGGCAAGTTTTCTCACTTCATCGGCAACTACGGCAAAACCACGTCCCTGTTCTCCCGCTCTTGCTGCTTCAATTGCTGCGTTTAATGCAAGCAAATTTGTTTGGTCTGCAATATCGTTAATAACTTGAACAATTTCGCCAATTTTATCGCTGTTTTGTCCCAAAGTTAACACAGTATCAGCCGATTTTTGAACAACTTGTGAAATTCTATTCATACCGTCAATAGTTTCGCTAACTGCTTTTCCGCCTTCAATAGCATTATCTCCGGAAGTTTTAGAGGCTTCGGCAGCAACAGAAGTATTTTTGGTTGTCTCCAAAATTGTTCTTGTCATTTCTTCAACGGCACTTGCTACTTCACTAGTTTGTGCGCTTTGTTCTTGTGCACCTGCTGCCATTTGTTCGGTTGATGATGAAATTTCTGCCGATGCGCTTGCGGTTGCACTTACTGCCTCGTTAACTTTAATTAACATAGTGCCAATATTATTTACCGCTCTATTAAATCCGCTAAACAATTTTCCAATTTCATCATCTTTTACAATATCAAGCTGTACAGTTAAATCTCCGTCAGAAAAAGCATCCATTTTAGTTAGTAACTTATCCACGCTATTTGCCAAATACTTTTGTTGTTCTAAAGCAACAACTTTTGCTTGTTCTGCTTCTTTTGCTGCATACTCTGCCGCTTCACTTTTTCGTTTTACTTCTTCTAAAGCAACATTAATATCTTTTACCATACTATTAAATGATTCGGTTAACTCTCCTACTTCATCTTCGGTAATTTTTGTAACAACAATATTTGTATTTCCTGTAGATATTTTTTGTGCGGCATCGTGTAAATTTTTAATTGGAGTAGTAATTTTTTTGGAAAACATAAATCCTATAATAAAAGCAATCAACAAACCAATTACAATTGCTTGTAAAATACTAGATTTTAAGTCCGAAATTTGTTCTTCAACATCGTCAATGTATAATCCTGTTCCTAAAAAGCAGTTCCATGGTCTAAAAGCTTTTACATACGAAAGTTTTGGTAAAGGGATATCCGTACCCAATTTAGGATAATAATATGTTACATATCCATCCCCTGTGCTTTTAGAAAGGTCAATCATGTCTTTTACAAATAAATTGCCTAATTTATCAACCAAGCCTGCTCTGTTTTCTCCTCGTTTTTCCGGGGCACTACCCAAAGCCATTGTAATACCGTCAAAATCATACATAAAATAATATTCTTTGTTATCATTCCCGTATCGTAAAGAATTTATTTCTTCAATTGCTTTATCTTGTGCATCGGTTAAAGTAAGTTCCCCTTTAGTTACTTTTTGATTGTAAAAGTCTAAAATGCTATAAGCAGTTAATAATGCACTTTTTAGTTCAATTCTTCTGCTTTCATAGTAATTATCTTCAATTTGTGGTAAGATGAAAAAATAGAATATAAGAATTAAAGGCAATAATGTTAAAACGATTAATAGCGATATTTTGCCGATAAGTCTTTTCTTAAAAAAGTCAAACATAACAAATCTCCTTTAATTTAATAATTTAAAAAATAATAAGCTGCAAACATTATTCTATTATTTGCAACATTGGTTAAATCAGATGCTTTACCATTTTTATCATTTTTTCCGTACCCCGCTTTAGTATATTCGTATTCAAGTGCAAACTTTACGTTTCCTTCTTTATAACTAATTCTTGGTGCAAGTCTTAATAAATTATCTATATCACTTCCTCGTGCATAATAATCTCCGTTAATTTCATCGGATGCTCCTAAATTTTTTGTATTACCAATAAATAAACCGACTTGAAAATCTGTTCCGTAATACATATCTATCCAATACGTAAAATATTTTAAAGGAGTAAATTCTTTAATTTTTGTTACAGGGTCTTCCGATTTAACGGCATATCCGCCCAACATTACATAATTTGTTAAATTGCTACCATAAATAGTTTCGGCTTTAAATACAAATTTATCAAATACTAATTTTGCATGAAATAATCCCGCAAAACTATTTACCCTGTTGGTTGACTTGTAATTAGCAGAAGAAACCGGTTCGGGCATTAGCGATAAATATTCACCTGCTATACCTACTAAGTGGCTTCCTATATTGCTTTGCAGAGCAAAACCTAATTGTGGTATTTTTGAATTTCTTAAATATTCGCCGCTTGTACCTTTAGGTCCCGTACTAGTAAAATCACGTTCTGTACAAGCAGAAAAAACGGCTTTAATTTCTTTAGTTTGATATGTTAATCTAACTTGCGGATTACGTGCAAAAGGTTGGAAAGGAGCTCCTCCGTTAGCACCTACAACATCAGGGAAATTTTCAACAATAAACAACGGATTCCAATAATGTCCCAATAATAACGACCACTCGCCCCAGTTTAAATCTACATATGCATGCCTTATTCTTAACCCATTAACATCGGTTTCGCTATTTCCCATAAACTCGGTTTCTAAAAATCCTGTTGTTTTGGCACCTAAAAATTTTCCACCGCTTACTTTCATATTTACTCTGGTCATAATAGATGTTGTTTGTAGATTACTTACGGCGTTAATATCTTCACCGTTTTTAAGTACTTCCGGCTTAGGATAAACCATAAAATGGTTTTCTCGTAAAGCAACATTTTGTCTGCTATCATAAATAATCGAGTAATTTACATACCCTCCAAATTTTAATGAAAATTCCTCCTTCTCTTGTCCAACGGTTCCTTTACTAAATCCCACTACCAAAACAAACAATAATAATAATGCTTTTTTCATTATTTTTCCCCTAAGTTTATTTGTTGATTACAATTTAATAAAAAAAAAGCAAAAAAAAAGATAAAATTTATTTTTTTAACTTGATAATAATA
>DAINPX010000356.1:0-3680 GCA_036743235.1 Melioribacteraceae bacterium | reverse complement strand
TATCCGCCTCAGTTGCGGTCAATTTATTGTCAAAATATTCCGGTAAATAATTAAGGTTTAAAGGTTTTGCATAAACAATAATTGTATCGTTTGCTCTAAGTTTAATAGTGTAATTACCCTCACTATCGGTTATGGTGCGTTTATTTCCATTTAATCCTCTGTTTTGCAATAAAGCCTTAACTTCGGCTCGCAACGGATTTCCGTTTTCATCTGTAATTTTTCCTTTTAGCGTAAAAAACGTTGGTTGAATAAACGGAGCTAAAGCAATATTTATATTTAACGGAACTGTTGCAGATACATTTACTAAAGTTGCAGCATTAATTCTAAATACATTATCGTAATATTCATTTTTGTATAAATGTTTTGAAATATGGACATAATACTCACCTTCTTTAAGCTCAACCGAATAATTGCCTAAACTATCTGTAAAAACATTAGTTGAAAAATGAAAATGGTCATCTTTGGGAATAAATACCAATTTAGCATTCTTTAACCCAACTCCTGTAACTTCGTCAGTAACTATTCCGCTTATTGTTCCCGTTATAACAATCGGTTCGTTAACGGTAATGCTTACGGTATCGCTACTTCCGCTTAAACCGTTATTTGATTTTGCAACAATAAAATACTTGTAAGTTTTACCCGATTGCACAAAAAAATCTTTAAACATTTTATGTGGAAATCTACTATGTATTTTAATAAAATCGGCATTATTATCCGTTTTCTTATAAATCTCAAAAAACACTTGTGGAGAATTAAGCTCATGTTCCCAAGTTAAAGTTACATTTTTTTTAACTCCCCATTCTTCTACTACAGCAGTCAAATTTGTAGGTTCGGCAGTTTGTGCCGTTATTATACTTACAACAAATAATAAAAAGAATAATATACTTTTTTTCATACAGCACCTATTTATTTAATTAAATATATTCATTTAGTTTTATTTAAACACTTTAAGAATTAGTAGGGTTTAAATCTTTCAACTTAAAATAGTTAATTTTAATTACAATTTTTGTTTTTTTCATTATAATAACATTTAATGTGATATATATCACAACTATTCAATTAGCCAATATTTTGTAATAGTTTATTAAAAACTAAAACGGATAAAATATTCTGATAAAATTAGAATAATTGTTTGACAAACCCTACTCTTATTATTATCTTAAATGTATCTTTTAACAATAATTGGAAAGTATATGACAAAAAAAAATGATGTCTTTTATGGGATATTGCGGTCTTTTGATTATGATGTTGGTTTTTAACGGGTTATTAAGCGCTCAAGCGGAAAAAGTAGAAAAGATATTAAATTGGGAAATAATTCAACAATAAACGAATATTATTATTTAGATAATATTGAAACAGAAGGAATAATTAAATATAGGCTAAAACAAGTTGATTTAGACGGCGAATATAAATATAGCTCTATTGTAGAAGTGATATTCAACTTACCAAATCAATACTCTTTTACACAAAATTACCCAAATCCTTTTAATCCCGAAACTACTATAAATTATTCAATAGCCAAAAGGGGAAATGTAAAAATTATTATATATGACATGCTTGGAAAGGAAATTACAACTTTGGTAAACGAAGAAAAAGAGGCAGGCAATCATTCGGTAGTGTTTAATGGTAAAAACTTAACAAGCGGAATATATTTTTACAAAATAGAATCCGATAAATTTAATGCTGTAAAGAAAATGGTATTTTTGAAATAATAAATTAATATTTTAATATTAAAATAGGGTTGTATCAAGATAAAACTTAATACAACCCCAATTATTTTAAACAAATTTAAATTTGTTTTTTATATTTCATGAACAAGTAAACCGTCACGCAATTTAGGTTCAAACCATGTTGATTTAGGCGGCATAATTTCACCAGCATCCGAAATGTTTATTAAATCATCAACACTTAAAGGATACATAGAAAATGCAACAGCTGCTTTCCCATTATTAACAAGCTTCTCCAATTCTGCAGTCCCTCTTATTCCTCCAATAAAATCGACATTATGATCGGTTCTTGGGTCTTTAATTCCAAATACCGGGTCTAAAAGATAATTTTGTAAAATACTAACATCTAAATTATCGCCTACGTTATCGGCTTCTTTTACATTTTTATTTGGAGTTAACAAATACCACTCTTTTTCAAAATACATAGCTATAGTTTTACGATTTGGCGGATTTGGTTCACCTGTTTTTTCAATTGTAAAGTTTTTGCTAACATTTTCCAAAAATTCTGTACTCGTTTGTCTTAAATCATGTACTACCCTATTATAAGGCATTATTTTTAATTGTTTTGCAGGGAATAATACAGCAAAAAAGAAATTATATTCTTCGCTTCCGTTATGAAAATCATTATTTTCCTTTTTAACTTTTCTTGCCCTTCCCGCACTTGCAGCACGATGATGCCCATCTGCAATATATAAATACTTTACTTTTCCAATTTCTTTAATTACTGTTTCTTCAAATTTTTCGGGCATAACCCATAAAGTATGTTTTATTCCGTCAGGTGCAGTAAAATCATACAAAGGATCGTTTTCAGCCATTGTTTTATTAACAACAACATCTACTTTTTCAACATCTTTATAAGTTAAAAAAACTGCTCCTGTCTGGGCTTCGGTAGTTATAATATGGTTAGTTCTATCATCTTCTTTTTCTTTTCTGGTTTTTTCGTGTTTTTTAATAATATCATTATCGTAATCATCTACCGCAAATGTAGCGGCAATACCTACCTGTTGCTGTTGACCCATTACTAACTTATAAACATAGAAACAGGGTTTATCATCTTTTAGTAAAGGAGCTTCTTCCTTTAATCGTTTATAATTATCTTTTGCTTTTTGATACACTTCGGAAGAATATGGATTAATTTTTTCCATAATTTCTATTTCGCTTCGTGTAACACGTAAAAAGCTAATAGGGTTACCTTTTGCCAATTCGGCACTTTCTTCTTTGTTAACTACATCGTATGGTACGCTTGCTACCAAATGTGCAACCTCTTTAACCGGTCTTACTGCTCTAAAAGGTCTTATTACTGCCATATTTTTTTCCTCGTTATTCTATGTTCTTAAAAAGATTTTATATTTCGTAAAATATTTTACAATTATCCCCAACATCAGTGTAATTATTACTCCCTTAACAAACCCCATCCAAGGATTTATTACCATAATGTTTAATAAATCTGCCAACCCTGTCAATCCTAAAATGGGGGGGATTAAGTTTGAAATACCCGCATATGCAATCATAGGATTTTGACCGTTTTTAATAAGTATATCCAAATATTTTCCATTCTTTAATATATCAATTATTATAATAAAAGCAATAAGCGAAAAAATTGCCAAACCAACGGTTACAAAATAATAACTTAATGTAGGATGGTCTTTTTTTATTCCGCCTTCATAAGGTTCAAGAAACAACCCGATTAGTAAAAAGTAAATGCCCCATAAAAAGAACTTTTTGAGTAGTAAATCGTTTTGTGATTTAACATCTTTAATTATAAGGAAGGTGATTATTGCCCAAACAATAACTATAATTAGGGTTATAAATGTTTGCCGATACTGCAATCCTGCTAAAACAATTATTGTTATAAATATTATTAATGTACAAAAAACTTTGAGTTTAATATTGCTTAAATTTGATATAACCAAATCATCATTTTGCTTCATCCAATTAACAAGCATATCACCA
>DAINPX010000355.1:0-3736 GCA_036743235.1 Melioribacteraceae bacterium | reverse complement strand
CATTGAAAACTTTAAACATGTTTTAAAATCTTTACGCTTGTTAGAGCATAGTGGCTTAGGAGGTAATATTTCTCGCGGTTATGGTCAAGTTAAGTTTATTTTTGCATATCCTATAATTGTAAAAAGAGAAGAATATGAGACCGGAGCAAATAATTTTGAAAATGCGAGTAAATCTCATTCCGAGCTGAAAATAGATAAAACATTGGCTGATTTGCATAAATGTGAAATTAAATTATAGGTGATTTATGAAGATTATTTATCTTAAGCCTAAATCCTCATTTCGTAATAATTTGCGCTCAGACACGCTATGGGGATTATTGTGCTGGGGAATTAATAACATCTTCGGTGAAAACAAGTTAAATGAATTTATTAAAAGTTATGAAACAGAAGGAACCGTATTTAAGGTATCTTCTGCATTTCCTTATATTGACTTAAAAGGAGAAAGAACTTTATACTTTCCCCGACCTATATTAAAACCAATTGATATTAACGATTATTTTGATAAATATACAATCTCCTCAAAAAAAGAGCGTTCCAATATTATTGGTAAACTTAAGTCATTTAAAAAAGTGAAGTATTTGGAAGAAAAAACTTTTATAAATTTATTAAACGGAAAGATTACCGAATATGATTTATTTACTAAATATGATTTGTGGGAAAACGATTTAGTAAACAATAGTTTTAGAACAATTGATATTATGCATAATACCATCAATCGCTTAACTAATTCAACTTTAGAAGGAAATTTATTTATAGATAGTGATATATTTTCAAATAAAGCCGGTTTATTTTTTTTAATTGACGGAAGTGATGAGCAAATTAAATTGGCTACAGCTGCCTTAAGATTTTATTCCCATATAGGTTTTGCGGGTGATTCCGCTATTGGCAAAGGCTATTTTGAAACTTTTATTGAAGATTATAACATGGTTATTCCTAATGGTGCTAAAAACTTTATCACATTATCGCTTTATGCACCGGCACAAAACGAAACAATAGAATTCAAAAAATATCAAAACTTATTTTGGTATGAAATAGAAACACGTAAAGGTAAATATGGTGGTCAACATATTAAAGATACTAATTTTTGGAAAGATTCCGTTTTGATGTTTAAAGAAGGTTCAGTTTTTCCGAATTTAAATAAAACACATTATGGGATCAATAAAATTGTAAAAAGAGCATCTAATTTTGATGTTGTACAATTTGGTTTTGCTTTTAATTTACCTTTTATTACGGAGTGTTAATATGCAACTTAAAATCCAATCAATTAGTCCTATACATATTGGAACAGGTAATTTCTTTGAGCCGTTTGAATTCATTATTAAAGATAAAGTATTTTACAAATTAGATAAGGACAAGGCTTTTCGTATAATATTAAATAAAAGACCTGAAGCTATTGATAAAATTTCGAAATGGCTAAACGATAATTCAAATAATATTACCAAATCAAGAAGTAACGAAGAACAATCAGAATTGCGGAACAAATTTAATCTGTATTATTTTTGTAAAGAAATTTTGGGCGATATTAGTTTAACAACCGAAATTATTAATAATGCTTCAAGTTATTTATGTGAAATTCCATATGATTTGCAGGGTAAATATCAAATTGCCGAACATATAAAAGATCCCGCATCTAATTTATATATACCGGGCAGCACAATTAAAGGTGCAATTAGAACTGCTTTACTAAATATGGCAATTATGTCTTTATCAGTTGAAAAAATTACGGAAATAACACAAAGTATTACAGAATCAAATAGTTATATAAGCAAAAAAGGAAAAGAGATAGATGATTTGCTTATAGATGAAATTTTTAACTGCGGTAAAAGCAGATTCAACAAAAACGCAAATACTTCTTTTACTGATTATACAGATATCAAATATGATCTTTTAAAATTCATTACTGTTTCTGACGCTCATCCTATTAAATGTGAGCTTCAAATTTTACCGCCTAATTTATACATAGCAAATCAAGAACCGCAAACTCAATTAAATGCGCTTGAGTGTATCAGATTTAATTCAACTTTTTTGTTTAATATTAATGTAAATGAAGATGAATTGAGAACAATTCAGCACAGAGCAAATAATGAAAAATGGATTGATTTTGATTTGAAATTTGAAAGACTATTTGGCGTTAAAATAACAGATGTTGCTGTAGGAAAACTTGAAGAAGTAATAGTTAAAAGTATCTTAGAAAAAATTGATACTTTTACAAAATTAATAATCGAAAAAGAGCTTGTTTGGATTAAATCGGTAGAAAATTTTAACCCGTCACAAGTAGAATATATTAATGAATTCTATGAACTTTATAAATCAGACATACCTAACATGCTTCGTATTGGTTGGGGTTCGGGATTTATTTCAACAACTGCTTTTTTATCCTTCATTAAAAATTCAATCGGTAAAGAATTTATAGTTAATTTATTGAATCATTTTCGTATCGGCATCCCCCAAAATTTAAAAAGTGACAATACTGCAGAGATTAAAAGCGTTAAACATTTCCCTAAATCAAGAAGACTAGTTTCCCAATCAATCAAAATTCCTCAAGATCCGTTGGGCTGGATTGCAATAATGGATGTTGAAGATGAAATTGAATTAGAATAATAGGAGGAATTAATGCATCGTTTAATTATATTATTAGGTAAAGGTCAAGAAAACCTAAGTAAAGAAACAGCTCGTAATTATAGAACAGCAAAATATTATATTGATAATAACAAGTCTAATTATATTACTTCTCCTTTTGTTGGCGAAGCGATTATTAGACTTATAAATAAATATGATATTCTGCATATTATCGGCACTAAAGAAAGTATGTGGGAACAATTATTTTTTTATTGTATTAAGGACAATCTTAATTTAGAAAATGAGAAAATTTGGAACCAAGTTTTTGAAGTCTGCGAGAAAAAAGAACTAAAAGAGAATACTAAACTTACAAATATCTATGAAAACAAGATTGCCGACTATTTAGGCGTACAAGTAAAAATTCATATTATTGATACAGGCAAAGACGTTGATGAGATGTGGAATATTTTCGAAGAAATTTCTTCAATTCCAAATAATGGTGATACAATATCGCTTGATATTACTCATGGTTTACGTTTTCAGCCAATTTTGGTTACATTAGCCCTTATATATTTTAAATCATTATTTCAAAAAATTATTATTGATGAATTTTTTTACGGAGCTTTTGAACTCCAAAATAAACAGGATGAACTTACACCCATAATGCGTTTGGGTGAAATAATAAAAATGTTGGACTGGATTAACGCTGCTAATTCTTTTAAAAAGTATGGTGATATTACTGCAATTAATTCTTTACTTAATACCAATACAGAATTAATTAACGCAATTAATGATTTTTCTAATGATATAAAATTGAATAGAATAACTAAATTAAGAGAAAATACCGAAAATTTAATAAGTAAAATTAATTATTACACTCGTAGCAATAAATCGAATGATCCTTTCAACTATATTAAAAAATCACTAATTGAATTTCCGGAACTTGTAAAAAGGACTGATGAAGATTGGCGTTTATTGATTATTCTTGCTAAAAGAAATTGGACAAATGGTTTTTATGCACTTTCTGCTATGGAGGCTTGGGAAGCTATTATTAATAGGGCTGCAACATTAAAGAATATTAAAACAGCCCGATCTCTTCAAAATTATCAAAAAGTTTCAAATATTGAAGAGATCGGGCTGTTTTAATATTCTTTAATGTTGCAGCCCTATTAATAAT
>DAINPX010000354.1:0-3737 GCA_036743235.1 Melioribacteraceae bacterium | reverse complement strand
TCTTTTTTCTATAGACTTTGCCCAAATTTCCCCTCCGTGTCTTTTAATAATATTATACGAAATATAAAGTCCCAAGCCCGTACCACCTTCTTCACGTTTAGTAGTATAAAACGGGTCAAAAATATGTTTTAATTTTTCCGGTTCAATTCCCCTGCCTTCATCTTCAACGTCTATTCTAATTACTTTTTTATCTTCCAAAAATTTTAACATTATTTCAATTCTATTGTTTTTGTCTATTAATGCATGACATGAATTTGATATTAAATTAATTATAACTTGTTCAAGTTGCTGCAAATTACCTTTTATTTTCGGAATATCTTTATTATAATTAACAATAAAATTTGCTGTAGATTTTTTTATTAAACCTGAAGTTAACATTATTGCATTTTCAATTACTTCATTTATATCTGTTTCGGTATCATAAATATACTCGTCAGATTCTTTTTTTGCAAAATTGGTTAACCCTTGAGTAATTTTTTGAATTCTTACAGCACCTTTATAAATTCCGTCAATCGAATTCTTAATTTTATCAATTGAATTGCTATAAACCATTCCGCCTAACAAAAAATCGCCGTTTTCTTTATAATATTCATTTAAAATTGGTTGAATATCGTTCCAAACCCTACTTAGTACCGAAACATTAAGTAAAATAAAATTATTTGGATTATTAATTTCATGAGCTATGCCGGTTGTTAATGTGCCAATTGAAACCATTTTATCGGCATGAATAAGTTGATTTTGTTTAATTTCGGTCAATTCTTCCGCACTTTTTCTTTCTGTAATATCATTAATAAGCCCATCATAATATAACAACTTTCCGTCTTCGTTTTTAGATAATACAATACTATTTTTAACCCATTTCAGTTTTCCGTTACGATGGTAAATTCTATGCTCCAACGGAGGTTTATCTTTACCTGCCAAAGCGTCTTTAGCTTGTTGCAAAACTCTTTCTTTATCATCTTCATGTACCATGCTATACCATAATTCGGCATTAAGATCGAAATCTTCAGACATATATCCTGTAACCGCCAAACAACCCGGTCCGTGATAAGTTTCAACGGCAATTCCGTTTTCAACTTTAACAGTATATATATAATCGGTAAGATGATTTAATAATCTATTATATCTTTCTTGCGCTTCAATAATTTGTTTTTCCATAAACATCAATTTTTATTAAGCAAATATACTAAAAACATCATTTTAGTTTTACATTACTAAATGATAAGTATTATTTATAATATTATAAGTTTAAAATAAAACAAGCCCGACCTTGTTAGATCGGGCTTGCTCTGGTTTAGCGCCTTAGAGGCGCCTGGGCAAAGGAGGGTTTGAGGGCACTTCAAAATTAACACTTTTTTTATTTTTTTCCAAATATTTTTTATATTTTTTTCATTTTTTTTACATTTGGGGGAGTAGTACCAAATATTTGCACTGTTTTAATAATTTGATTAGCTCCTGTACTACTATTATTTTAACTTTTTAATAATTTTAGGTATATTTAAAGTATTAATTTGGAGTTAATTCTTGAAGACTGTTGAAGAAAAATTTGAGACGGTTATAAATAAAAATACTTTTTACTATTTCAATACAAAATTTGAAAGTGATTACGAAGGATATATTTATTCGCTAAAACAAGCAATAATTATCTTGAAAAATGAGGTTAGAGAGAAAGGTTTAAAGAAAGATATTTTTATTGATTTGTTACAAAAAAAGAAAAATGGATTAAAAATATTACTGGCTCTTACCGGTTTTTCCAATGAATCCTTAAAAAGATTAATTACTATAATTAGAATTACCGATGATAAAGAACTTAATGATTTAGTTTACAAAGACAAGTGGCATCATCACAATGTTGAAAAAGAAATTACTGAATGGAGTGATAAAAAAATTGAACTTCTCATAAAAGAAAATCCTTTTTTTTGTCATGCAATTGTTAATATTTTTTTTGAGGGTGCTTCTTCACCATTTTTAAGTGAGACCTTACCCTTATTCGAACTAAAAAAACTTGATCCTGCAAAATTAAATTTTGAATTAGATTCACTAATTGATACAATCGTTCGTTATAAGGAAAAAGGGAGTTATTCAGGCAAACCCGGTAACAATGCCGAAGCTCAAATTATTAAAATTTTAGACGGAATGAATATACCTTATGAAAAAGGTGATCTATCCGAATTAACTCAAAATGCTATTAATACTAAAAGAACCCTTGATTTCATTATTCCAAATAAAATTAATCCAATTATTATAATCGAGTGTTCATATTTAACAACCACCGGTTCGGGACAAGGCGATAAATCTAAAGTCGAGATTTCTGTAAATAATTTATTAAAAACTCATTATCCTATGGCTAAATTTATTGGCTTTGTTGATGGAATAGGTTGGTATGTTAGAAAAGCTGATTTAAAAAGGATGGTTGAAGCTTACGAAGATGTTTTTACTTTTCACAGAGACGAACTTATAAGATTTCAACTATTACTTGAAAAAAATAGAGTTGGGAAAAAATAAATGGAACTAAATAAAATATATGTTGGCGATTGTTTAGAATTAATTAAAACAATTCCTGATGAAAGTATTGATATAACATTTGCTGATCCTCCTTTTAACCTTAAAAAAAATTACGCAAGCTATAATGATAGTTTAGAGTTTCAAGAATATTTACAATGGTGTGAGTTGTGGATTTCGGAAATGGTTAGAGTTACAAAACCTACTGGTTCAATATTTTTGCATAATATACCCAAATGGTTAACATATTATGCTTCGTTTCTAAATAAATTTGCTTACTTTAAACATTGGATTGCCTGGGATGCCCCCACTTCTCCAATGGGAAATTCTCTTCAACCGGCACATTATGGGATACTGTTTTATACTAAGTCATCAAAAGGTTCAAAAATCTATGAACTTAGGAGCCCGCACAAGAGAGAGAGAAAAACAGGTTATCTTGCAAAAGATTATGGTGGAAAAAAAGACTTACTTCATCCTTTTGGACCTTTGGTATCTGATGTATGGACTGATATTCATAGAATTAAACATAACAATAAAAGAGACCCCCACCCCTGTCAATTGCCTATACACCTTTTAGATAGATTAATTTTAATGACTACTGATGAAGGGGATATTATATTAGACCCATTTTCAGGAACCGGAACTACAGCGATTTCGGCAAAACGACTTGGCAGAAATTATATCGGTTTGGAATTAGATCCAAATTATGCAATAATCTCTGAAGAAAAACTTAAAATAACTTCAAACGACTCTAAACTGGGTGATAAATACGTTAGCTATTACTTAAAAGATATTATTACTATTCGCGATATAGATTGGGATTATCTTAAAGATTTTTTTTATATCCCTACTCCTCCACGGCTAGTTGACCAATATAAATCGGTTTTAATTAATTCAAAAAATGTTTCTTCATCAAGTTATAATGTCTTTAAGAAAGAAAATACCGAAAGCATATTTAACCTATTCGATGGAACATATTCCGATTAAATAGTTTTTTGTTGCTTAAATAATTTATAAAACCTATAACTTGCTGCTAAAAATCCTACAATTACAAATGTTAAAAGTTTAATAATTTCGGGTAGAATTTCATTAAATGAAGCCGACATTTGCGTTAACCTTAATTGTGCCGATAAATATGCGGTACTAGGCAGTAGATTTCCAATAAACTGTAAATACCATGGTATAGCTTGCGAAGGGAAACTATAGCCGGATATTAAAAACAATGGAATTGAAGT
>DAINPX010000353.1:0-3739 GCA_036743235.1 Melioribacteraceae bacterium | reverse complement strand
GTCTTTTTGTGTTTTAATGTTCTTTTTGCAAGTTCAATATATACTTGTGTTTTTCCGCTACCAGTAACTCCGTGTAATAAAAAGGAAGAAAAAGTGGCAGAATTTATGCTTTGTGTTACACTTTCCACAACTTCTTTTTGTTGGGCAGATAATTCAAACTCCGTTATTTTTTCTTTATAAATTTCATCATAAACTCGTTCAACTTCTTTATCAAAAACACGGATTAGTTTTTTTGATTCAAGTGCGTTAATTGTAGCGGAACTACTATTAGTTTTTTCTAAAAGATTTGATAGTTTTATCGATTTACCTTTTAACGAAAGTAATTCCAGTAATACAATAACCTGTTTTGGCGAACGTTTTTCTTCTTCTGCAATTGTACCGTAAACTCTATCTATTGATGCAACAATTTCAACAAATTTAGCTTTTTTGGGTTTTACTCTTGCTTCATCAATAATATCGGTTATTTCAATTGCACCTAATTTTTCCAGCGATTTAAGAGATGAATAAATATTGTTTTTGTTTACGGCTTTTTTAATAAAAGATAAATTAACCTTTTCTTTTAATGCCAAAATATTTAATAACTTAAATTTTAATGATCCTTTATTTTTTTCTTCAAGCAATAGTTTGTTGCATAATTCACAATCTGAAATAATAATTCTGTTAGATTCTATTTCGCTACCGGGAGGAACCGAATAACGTAGTGCTTCGCCTAAGCTGCAAAAATAGTATTCCGATATCCATTCGTAAAACTTTAAGCTTAATTTATCAAAAACCGGTAATTCGTCTATTATATCAATAATTGGTTTTATTATAACATCAGTATCGGCTTTATCAATTACATCAATTCTAAAACCTGTTAATACTCTTTTACCAAATGGAACAACTACACGAACTCCAATGCCAATAAGATCGACAAAATCCTCCGGTACGGAATAAGTAAATGAATTTCGGAACGGTAAAGGAAATACTACTTTAACAAACATTTATAATACAGCCGGTTCTAATAAAGTTAAAGTATTGTTAAATGTATCTAATTTTGCCTTAATACCTATTGGCAAAGTAAATTTGTTTTTTATATGACCGAAAGATAAACCATAAATTGTTGGAACATTTAACGATTTTAATCTATCAATTAATACTTCTTTTAATGTTAAGGAATCTTCAAACGAAGCATCTCTTTTTTTCTTTTCACAGCCCTTAAAAACACCTAAAGCAATTCCGGAAATCCCTTCAAATTTACCGGCGTTTATCATTTGAGTTAACATTCTGTCAATTCTATAAGGTTCTTCGTTAATTTCTTCCAAAAAAAGAATTTTACCTTTCAAATCTATATCGTATTTAGTGCCTATATGCGTAACAACCAACGAAAGATTGCCTCCTGCAATAATTCCCTCACAAATTCCGTCATTTATTGTATAACGATTAAAATCGGTATCTTCCGGGTTTTCATCTTGTGCCGAATTAAGAACAAGGGTTTTTTGCGGCTCAATTAAAGTTTTAATAAAATAGTTAAGCGAAAAATCGTTATAAGTTGAAGTTGCAACAGGTCCATGAAAGCCGATAAGACCGGTTTGCGAGTAAATTGAGTAAATTAATGATGTAATATCGCTGTATCCACATAATACTTTAGGATTATGTTTGATTATATTATAATCTAATACTGTAGAAAGTCTTGGAGTTCCGTAACCGCCTCTTACGCAAATTATTCCTTTAATTTCTTTATCGCCAAATAACGATGCCAAATCTTCGGCTCTTTCTTTATCTGTACCGCCTAAATATCCGTACTTTGATAATATTTTTTCGTTATATTTTGTTCTAAAACCTAATTTTTCCATTTGTGTGATTGCTTCGTTTAACTCCTTTTCTTCAATAAAACTTGCAGGGGCAGCTAAACCAATCAAATCGCCCTTGTTTAGTCTTTTGGGTTTAATAGGCTTAATTTTGTTATTTGGAGTGTTAAAACTAAACATATTATTCATAGGTAACATCATAAATGCCGAAGATAATGCAGCACTTTTTAATAAATCGCGTCTGTTCATAGTATCAATCCTAAAATAAATTAATTATCAATGTAATATAAAATTGTGGATTAAAATAAAAAAATAAAAACAATATTTTATCAATTAATATAATCCGAAATATTTTGTTATATTTATATTATTATAATTAAATAGGATATTTTTGATGTTTAGTGATTTAATTAAAGAAGAAAATTCGATAATTCAAGAAGTGATTTTACCCAATAATAATAGATTTGTAAAAGTTTTTATTAAACGAGACGATTTAATTCACCCCGAAATATCAGGAAATAAATGGAGAAAATTAAAATATAATATTAATGCTGCAATTGAATGTAAATATAAAACGATTTTAACTTTTGGCGGGGCATTTTCAAATCATATTTATGCGGTAGCTTCGGCAGGAAAGATATTTGGTTTTAATACAATAGGTATAATAAGAGGAGAAGAACATTTACCCTTAAATCCAACATTATCTTTTGCAACAAAGTGTGGAATGGAACTACATTACTTAGATAGAACAACTTACAGAAAAAGAAATGATGAAAGTTTTAGAGAGGAATTGGCAAATTTATACAATAACCCTTTTGTTGTACCTGAAGGCGGAAGTAATTTGTTTGCATTGCAAGGCGTAGAAGAACTAGTTGGTGATATAAATATAGAATATGATTATATATGTTGTGCTAACGGAACAGGGGGAACTATTGCCGGAATAATATCGGCATTAAAGGGGAATAAAAAAGTGCTCGGTTTTCCCTCATTAAAGGGAGGGGAATTTTTGTATGAGGTTATTGATAAATTCGTATTTCAATATACAGGTAATAAATACAACAATTATTTATTGGTAACCGATTATCATTTTGGAGGTTATGCAAAAATAAATAAAGAATTAGTTAACTTTATTAATTTATTTGAAGAAATTAACAATATTCCATTAGATCCAATATATACAGCAAAAATGTTTTATGGAATAAACCGGTTAATTAAAAACGGCTTTTTTAAAGACGGTGAAACAATAATTGCAGTTCATACCGGTGGTTTACAAGGATTAATGGGAATGAAAGAAAAAATGCAAAAACTTAAAGCTAAAAAATAATTTTATTCAACAATTATTTCAAGAAAATCATTACTCCCTGCATTTTCTAATTTGTAAAAATTATTTATTATATAACATAAACCTTCATTTTGTTTATCGCAATAGTATATGACAGGATTTATTGTAATAGGAGGAATAATATTACTTAAATCAACCGAGAATGATAATATATTATCTTCTATTAAATAATTATTTATTAATTCCCCTTTGCCGTTAAATAAGTTAACCATACTATTAATATATGGATTAATTTTTGTAGTTGAGGGAATATTTATAACAATATTAATTTTATTATTACTATTAAACAAAAAATTAAATGAATTGTTAAAGGTTATATCATTTAAATTAATATTGGTGAATGTTTCTTTTGGCTTAAGCAATAATGTAGAAACTGTTTTACTATTTAGATCCAATATTCGTATTAAATTATTATTTGTATCGGCTACATATAACTTGTTATTTAATATTGTAATTCCTGCCGGTTCATTAAATAATGCGGAACCAAAGCTGCCGTTATTGTTACCTTCTTTTCCGTTCCCTGCAAGGGTACTTATTATTTTGTTGTCTAAATCAATAACTTTAATTTTATTATTGTATGTATCAGCAACATAAATTTTATTTTGGT
>DAINPX010000352.1:0-3743 GCA_036743235.1 Melioribacteraceae bacterium | reverse complement strand
TTAAAAGTATTTATTTAACACTAAACCCTTAACATTTAACACTATTTATCCCTAACAAGGATAAATTGCCCTCATCCCTCTTTTACCTATTAATTAAAAATAATAATACTCTATTAAACTTTAATTAGTGAAGCCATTTATTATAAATTGAATTATATGTTCCGTCTTGTTTAATTTTATCTAATGCATTTTGCCAACTATTTACAATTGTAGAGGAGGTATTTTTTGAAAATGCAATATAATAATCTGTTGACATTAGCTCAAATGAAGATACTACCTGCGAATAATTATATCCCGTACTTTTTAAAATATCGGGCAAAGTAATTCCGGAACAAACAAAAGCATCTACTTCCCCGTTCATTAGCTTATTAACCATAACAACCGGATCTGCATCCGAAACAAGATTAGTAAAACCAAGCTCACGTAAATAAGTATCGCTAAACCACGATGTAACCGTTCCTACTTTAGATAAATTTTTAGCTTGCTCTAAAGATGTAATCGTAATTCCTGAACCGCTTTTTGTATAAAAATAAGTTTTATTTGACCCTAAAGGTCCAACCCAATTAAACAAGTTTTCCCTAGCAGGAATTCTTTCCATAGTAAATAAACAAAAATTAGGGTTGTTTAATATCATTGCCATTGCATTACTCCATAATGTTAAATTTATGGGGTAAATTGTTTTATTCCTCTTCATTATTTCTGTAACAATATCTGTTCCAAAACCTGTAATTTCGCCATTATTGTTTCTAAAAGTTAGCGGAGGGTATTGTTCGGTATAAACTTGAATTATTGAAGGTGAATTTAACTGTTGTAAATATTGCCTATAAAGTCTATTTAATGTACCGTTTTCTTTTAATCTATCTATCTCATTCTGAAAATCGGCAACAACACCATCGGGCATATTTTTATTAAAAGCAAAATATGTATAATCTGTTAATATTGTTAAAATAGGTGTTACTGCATATGCACTTTTTCCTAGTGTATTTACAGCTGCTTCCATTGAATATTGATCTAAAGGAAATAAATCTATCTCTCTATTAAATAGCTTTGTAAAACCTTCAATGTTATCATTAACATAAACTAAATTAGTAAAACCTTGATTTTTTAAGTATTGCTCAATTGCCCAATCTTTTATAACCCCAATTTTTTGAACATTTTTAGCTTGATCTAATGAAGTTATGTTTAATACCGATGGGGACGGAGCATAAAATATCCAATCAATTGAGGCTATTGGTCCTGCCCATTTAAATAAATCTTTCCTGCTTTCGTTTAACACTGTAGAAAACAAAACTACATTCGATTCGTTTAATGCTTTTTGATAAGCATCTTGCCAAGGATATACTGTTACTTCAAAAGGGATATTAAGATTTGCACATATTTCTTTTAATAAATCGGAAGCCAATCCTTTAATTTCTCCGTTTTCGGTATAATTAAAAGGTTTGTCGTTTTCAGTAACAAATTGTAACTTATGTCCGTATTTACCCGTATTGGAAACAGGTTCATCTTCACAACCTATGCAAAACATCATAACAAAAACACATAATAACAATAATACTTTTTTCATAATAACTCCTAACATTTGTTTAACATATTTATATAATCTAATTAACCAATACTATATATTAATAATTTAACACTTTTATTTCCATACCAAATATAAACAAATTTTTAATAGCTCTTGTTAATGCCAAATATGATAATCATTTTTTTGGTTTATATTTTTTCGCTACACTTTTTATTAATAGATAAAGTCTCTTTACTAACTGTATAAAAAATTACAACTTTAAATTCCAAACCATTCATATTGAAAGCCGTTCAACTTGCTTATCTCATGTTGTAGAATTATTGTTCGTCTGTAAACTTCTTGCAAAAAGCCAAGTGCATATTTTTTGTTTTACAAATTGACTTCATAAAAGTCCTCATATATCAACTAAATATAAAGTAAATAAAATATCGCCTTTTTCAAAAATACTAAAAAAATAATTAAGATGATTAAATAAATTTGTAATTTTGCTATAATAATTTTTATTAATATGATTGAAAATAAACTAACCCCATGGCTTAAAATCGGTTATACTATTTTTGCTTATAAAGGCTTAAACGAACTAAAAATTGAAGTACTTTCCCGTTTGGTTAATAAAAGTAAATCTTCTTTTTATCACCATTTTGCCGATATGGAAATATATTTGGATTATTTATTAAACTTTCATATTAAACAAGCATTTATGATATCCGAAGAAATTAAAAATAAAAATTTAAACACCGAAGATATTTTGACATTAATAATTGAACATAAAGATGATATCTTTTTTCATAAACAATTACGTATAAATAGAGATAAGAAAATTTTTTATAATTGTTTTCAAAAAGCTTACTTTTATATAAGTAATGCATTCATGGAATATTGGACTAAAGAAGTTGGTTTAACAAATAATACACAAATATCTAAAGAATTATTAGACTTGATAGAAGAAAACTTTTATTTGTCAATTACTGAACAAAATTTTACTTACAATTGGCTACTTGATTATATGACAAATATAAAAGAACTTATAAATAATCTAAAAAGTTATAACCACTAACCTGTATTGTACGCTTCCGTCTAAAATAATTAATACCATATTGCCATATTTGTTACATAAATCAAACAAATTAAGGTGATAAATGAAAGTTTCCAAGCAATTATTATTTGCATTTTTAGGCATAGTTTTTTGGTTTTCGGGGGCTATGATTGTTAAATTATTAGGGGAAAAAGTTTTTACAGAAAATAATATCTATTTAATACTTTTCTACTTATTATGTTTTCCCTTAGCATATTTGTTTTTACTGGTTATCAAAAAGTTAGGTAAATTAAAAAACGAAGAATTATTTAGACCGGTTGTAATTGCAACATTTACCGCAATGTTTTGTGATGGAATTGCATTAGCATGGTTTCGCTTTATTTATTCTTCAAATTACGAAATAGCCTTACATGGTGCTGCTTCAATTTTGTGGGGTGGTGCCGCAGGTTTATTTATTGGTCATATATTAACTAATAAATCCAATACATAACTTCAGTCATGGGCTATCTATAACCCATTATTTCTGTTGTGGGTACTAATAACTTCGGTAGGGGGCTATCTTAATCTCCCCCTTCTCCGTTCATCTCGCTTAAATATCTATAATTCCTATTAATTTGAAATTCACCCGGCTTTTTATTTACATCGTAAATGTCGCTAAATGTACTACCGCATCCTCCATTATCTAAAGGCGTATTACCGCCAATTGCATCTCCGCAAAACTCACCTACTTCAACACCTTCGGGTTTTTCAAAATCCATAACAGGAAAATCAAATTCTTTATAAATTTCACGCATAAAAATTGCCCAAATAGGCATTGCTGCTCTTGCACCTTGTCCGTAGCTACCGCCAAAAGTCATCCTGCTATCATCAAAGCCAACCCAAACACCTGCAGCAATTTGAGGTGTAAAACCCATAAACCAAGCATCAGTATAGTTTTGTGTTGTACCTGTTTTACCACCAGCCGGTCTTCTAAATTGATAAGTAGAACGTGCACCTGCACCGGTCCCGTTATCAATTGCGGTTTGTAACATATTAGTAATAATATAAGCAGTTTCGGGACTAATAGCTTCATTTATTGCATTGTTAAAATCTTCAATTACAATTCCTGATTTATCTGTAATTCTAAGTATCGAAATATACTCGTTATAAATACCTTTATTTGCAATTGTTGCATATGCGTTA
>DAINPX010000351.1:0-3745 GCA_036743235.1 Melioribacteraceae bacterium | reverse complement strand
TTTCTTATTCAAACGCAGTTGAAGTATCAGTTGGCGTTCCAACAGAATTTGCTTTAAGCCAAAATTATCCTAACCCATTTAACCCGACTACAAAAATTGCTTTTGCTATTCCGGTTGAATCAAATATTACAATTAGTTTATATAACTCATTAGGTCAGTTAGTAAACACAATAGCTGAAGGCAACTACACTGTTGGTAACCACGAAGTTAATGTTAATGCTTCTTCACTTTCAAGCGGTATTTATTTCTATACTATTGAAGCAAAAGGCGTAAACGGTAAAAACTTTACTGCTACAAAGAAAATGGCTTTAATGAAATAATAACTTTTGTTTAATTACAAAAAAAGCCTGTCGTAATAAAACGACAGGCTTTTTTTTATATTAATTGTTTTTTAAGTTTATTAAAACTATACTGAATATAATAAATGCCAATTAGCAAAAGAAGGGATATAGAGGAAAGTATTATTAAAATATTTTCCGATTTAATATAATTTAATAATCCTTTTAAATTAATACCTTTTAACAATTCGGGTTTAATTATGGAAATACCGGATTGACTTGTTAAAGGATAATTAATAATAACAGCCAAAATAAATATTAATAATATTATAAATGAGAGAATAATTATTTTAAAAAACTTTCCGTCATCATACTTTTTAACTATTTTTAATTTATTCATCAGTAAACCGGTAAATTTATCTGAAGGAGAATATAAGGGAATATCTTTTACGGTTTTTACTGCCAATAAATAAATTTCAAAACTATTTTTAAAATCTTTATCGGTTTTTAATAATTTCTCAAATTCAACCCTTTGACTTTCATTTAAGTTATTATCAAGAAACAAATTTATTAATTCATTATTATCCATAAATCACCTGCTTAAAATGGTGTTTTTCTAAAATGTTTTTTAGGTCAGTTCGTGCTCTATGTAGTAATACCTTAGTGTTGGAAACGCTAAGGTTTAAAGTGCTGCTGATTTCGTTGATGCTTAATTCGTCAATATAAAATAAAATTAATATTAAACTGTATTTAATTGGTAATAGGTCAATATATTTATATAATTCTTCTTTATAATCTTCTAAATTGCTTAAAATTGTTTCATCGTTTTTTCCGTATTCAACTTCAGTTTCAATCGAAACGTATTCTAATTCCGAGCGTCTTTTTAATTTAGATAAATGACTTAGGCATGAATTATATACAATTTTGTAAAACCAAGTGGAAAATTTAGAATTATTATTAAAATTAGCTAAAGCATAATACGCTTTAATAAATGAATCCTGTAAAACTTCTTCTGCTTCTTCTTTATTTTTTAACATTCTTATTAATAAAGAAAAAGCTTTAGTTTTATATCTATCAACTAAAAGTTTATAGTTGTGTTTTTTACCGCTTAAAACGGATTCAATTATTTCTAAATCAGATAATGTATTCATAATATTTGTTTAGACATTAATATAGCTAATAGGTTACAAATAAAAAAGTAAAAAAATATTGTAACCTTTGTTTTGTATATAAGTCTTAACTAATAAACAAATTAATTAGTGAGGTTAAAAATGTTACCCGAAATAATAATAGCACCCGTATTTTTCTTGGTTATCGGTATAATTTGTGTAACCTATATATATTATAGGTTTAAGGAAAAACAAATAATGTTGGATAGGGGGTTAACGCCGGAACAAATGCTCGAATTGTTAAAATCGCGAGATAGAAAAACGAGTATGTTAAAAATAGGAATTATCTCAATATTTTTTGGAATTGGATTGGGCTTAGGCATAACTTTTGAACAATATTCCGATTTTGATGCGGCTGTTCCATTTTCAATATTCTTTTTTGCAGGGTTAGGTTTTGTTACGGCGTTTATAGTTGAAAGAAAGTATTTTAGTGAAAAATAAAAATTAATATTAAACAACTTAAAAACCGGTAGAAATATCGGTTTTTTTATTTTAAAAATAAAAAAGGGAATAACATTCCCTTTCAAAAAACATAAAGAAAAACTGTATATTAATTAGCGTAAACGCTTATAAATTTTCTGTCGTTCTTCTTATATTCAAACTTAACCACGCCATCAACCAGAGCAAATAAAGTGTCGTCTTTTCCTTTAGAAACGTTTTGACCCGGATGAAATTTAGTTCCTTTTTGACGAACTAAAATAGAACCGGCAGATACTTTTTGACCACCAAAACGTTTGACACCTAAATATTGCGGATTACTGTCACGTCCGTTACGTGATGAACCTTGACCTTTTTTATGAGCCATAATTTCCTCCGAAAATTATCCAATCTTTGTTACTTCGATACGAGTTAAAAAGTCGCGATGACCGTTTTTGCGTCTGTAAGATTTTCTTCTTTTTTTCTTAAACACAATAACTTTATCGTCTTTTAAGTGTTCTAACACTTTTGCACTAACTTTAACATCGTTTAATGTAGGTGCACCGACTTTTGTATCGTCTCCGTTTGATAATAATAAAACTTTATCAAAAACTACTTCGGTATTTAATTCGTTTTTTAATCTGCGAACATAATACGTTTTATTTTCTTCAACTTTTAATTGCTGTCCTGCAATATCAACTACTGCAAACATTTAGTTCCTCCAACAGTCTTAAATTAGAACAGTAAATTTATTAAATAAAAATGAATAAGTCAATATTTTTACAAAATTTAATTTACTTTTTTAGTTTAAAAGAAAACTCAGTGCCAATATTAACTTCACTTCTTACTTCAATTTTACTATTATGAGCTTCCAAAATATGTTTAACAATTGCCAAACCCAAACCGGTTCCTCCAACGGCTCTACTTCGTGCCTTATCTACTCTATAAAAACGCTCAAAAATTCGTTCCAAGTCGGTTTCGGGTATTCCGATCCCCGTATCTTTTACGGTAATTTTACAATTTTTTCCGTCTTCAACAATAATTATTTCTATAAAACCCGTATCGGTATATTTAATAGCATTTTGCAATAAATTTACAAATACTTGTTTAATTCTGTTTTTATCTCCAAAAACTTTTAAAGTCGGTTTTATATAACTACACCTAATTTCCAATCCTTTTTCTTCAGCCAACGGAGTAAATTCTTCGATAATTCCGTTAATAAATTCCGAAATTGCAAAATATCTAAAACTCATTTTCATTTGTCCCGATTCAATCATTGAAATATCAATTAAATCGTTTAACAAGTTATTTAAGTTTTGAGTATGAATTCCTGCTTTTTCCAAAAAGGATCGATTTACTCTTTTATCGTCTATGGCGCCGTTTAAAAGTGTTTCGATAAATCCTTGTATTGCAAAAATGGGTGTTCGAAGCTCGTGCGAAACATTGCCTAAAAATTCGGTTCTAACCTGTTCTAATTTTTTTAAGTTTTGAATATCGTTTTGTGTTCGCAAAAACATCGATTTGATTTCACCTTCCAGCTCAATTAGGTGTTTACCCAAATTTATTTCATCAGGAGCGTTATATTTGTTTTCTCTAATCTTAAATATTATTTCTTTAATGTTATTAATTTCGTTTCGCCTTATTCTGCCTAAATAAGTAACCAAAATTAAAGTAATAATAACAAGAATTAGTATAACGAAAAATAAATTGACAAATGAAAAATCAAAAAAGATTATATGTAGTATTAATACAAATAATAGAGGTAAAAATAGTTTTTTTAAATATATTTTCCCAAAACTAAAGTTTTCTTTAAATTCACTCGAAGCTTTTAAATCTATAGCCAACGCCTTTCACCGTTTCAATTAAATCGGCATATTTATC
>DAINPX010000350.1:0-3754 GCA_036743235.1 Melioribacteraceae bacterium | reverse complement strand
ATTACCTGGTTTAAAGAAGTAAAACCTGTAAAACAACCCAAAGTAAAAGCAAGTCTTTTTATCATTTCGCCAAAGTTATTAACGTTGTTTAAAATAAAGTTTGCTCCGTTATAACTTCCAAACATTCTTTCATCAATATAAATTTCGTTTATATTTGTATTGGTAACTACTGCAGGAAAATAATTATAATTTACCGAAATAAAATTAAAATCAGTTATTAAATTAATGTTAATATCTTTATTAATTATTTGGTATATTTTATTAATAAAATCAGTAAGTTTTATTGGCATACTGTTTGGGTTTATATTTAATACTTCATAATTAATTACTCCATCTACTACCGTATCGGTTGTATTAAGAATGTAAGATTGGGGCTTAAAATTACATTCCAATGTTTTATCTGCTTTATTAAATATTACCGATATTATATCTAAACTGCCCTTAAATAATAATTCGTTATTAATTGATATTTCAATAATAAATTTATCGGCATTTACATTTTCGTTTTCGAGTAATAACAATAGTGTTTCATTTTCATCCACAAAAGTGCAACCGTACTCGGTAAGTGCAAAAGACGTAAATGTTTCGCTATCCAGTTTGTAAACTATCTCTTTGGAATTAATTATTTCAATTGGCAAATTGCTTGGACAGTTGTATGAAACAATCAAATCCGGTTTAGTGCCGTATAACACAAAAAGTTTAATATAATATAAAGTATTGTTTACGGTCAAACCGGTAAAAATAAATTCATAAACGGTGTTTAATTGAAAAGTTATCATAAGTATTTATTATTTGTTGTTGTAACTTTTTTAATAACAGCTTGCAAATCATACCCTTTTTGTACAAATTCCACTTTTGGAATATTTAATGTTATATCTTTTGTTGTATTATAATTTAAACCGTGTTTAATAATTTCAATATTTTTATTACCGTATATATTATTTATCGGTGTTGCAGGCATGGGTATTATATCTGTAATATTAAGTGCATTATTCCCTCTAAAAATATTAAACCCATTATTAAACATAATATCAAATCCGCTAAATATTGTTTTAATTAACAATGCTTTTGTAGCAGCTTCGGTAAAGGTATGCAATAATCTTTCTGCCAAACTATTAACTTTATTTAACGGTAATATAGATTGAGCAATGGCGGACGATAACACCATACCCGCAGAATTAAACCCCGCTTTTAATGAACTTACCAAGTTTTTTTGCATTCCGTCAATAGTTTCAAGTTCGTAAGATTGTTTATAGCCAATAGCAACACTATCATACGGTTTATTATTTATATTTAACCTCCCTTTATAACCGTAACCGCTTGATACCTTTAATTCGTATTTATTTAAAGCATTTGAATATTTTTCTATTTTATTTTGTAATTCCTCTCTTTCCCTATAACTTAAATTATCGTATTGTAACAATAAATTGTATGCATTAATATTTCTTTTTAACTCGCTATCCGAAGTAATTAACGATTTTTTTAATTCAGATAAATCGTATTTTAACGTACTAATAATTTCACTTATTTCATTAATTTGTTTTTTGTTTTCAGGTAAAACGGTGTTATCATTTTTATAAGCCAATAATATTTCGGAAAGTTTTTTAAGCTCGTTATAGTTGTTAATTTCTTTTATTTTAAGAATTTCGAAAAGCGAACCCAACTTAAAGTTAAGTTCGCTTAAATCGATATTTACAAATTTCAGTTTATTATCCATTATTTACCTTTTTGTTAATTTTAATAAATAATAGTTTGTTGTTTAATATTTCTCGGCGTTTTTCGTACTCAAAGTAAAAAACTCTTAGTAAATTTGTTTGTTCTATTATTTTTGCTTCATTAAAATTGTTATTACTTAAAAATGACATTAATAACTCTTTATTATTTTTAATATCCGTAAAATATATTCTATCGTTATTATCATAAATTAAACTTCTATATTCTTTTTCGGCGGAGCTTTCTGCTTTTTCAAGCTCGTTAAAAAGCTCCGTCATTGTGCTAAAAAATCGTTACGGCGTTTTACAATTTCTTCTTTAAGTAATTTTTTTATAACTTTTAATTCACCTTTGGTAAAATCAAATTTATTAATATCCAGTTTTGTATTACACGGCTTTAATACTATTTTTAGTATTGTATTAATATCGCTATTGTTACCGTTAAGTGTATTTACAATTGTTTCATCTTCTTGCCAAGTAATATCGCCATAGTCCTTTAAATAAAAACTTTCGTTATTAAAATTATATACTTGTTTATTTTCCATATAATCCTCGTTAATTTAATATTACTAAATTATTAATTCCCGTTTCGTTAAGTTTACGATGTACATATAAATATTGGTCTTTAAACAATAAGCGTAACTTGTTTTTTAACAAATATAAAATTAAGCTGCTTCCTTTACCTTGCATTAAATGAGTATAGTTAAATTGCAATGAATCTTTTTTTTCACTTAAATAAACGGTTATCTCTTTGTTTCTATCTTTTGCACATAATACAAAAAGCCATTGTTCGTAAAGTTTAAATAACTCGGTGGTAATTTCAGTATAATTATTGTTAATAAACTCTATCATCAATTTAGATTGAGCACAAAAGAACTTAATAAATTCCAAATCGCTTCCGCCTATAATACCCAAATTATAACCGTAATTAATGTTTTCTTCACGGTTTAAAAATACACTGTTATTATATCCTTTAGCCGATAAATTATTTACCAATGTAGTGTAATAGTTATTATCCAAACTTCCAAAACCTTCAATTGATTGAACAATAACTTCGGGTATTGCATTAATTGTGTTAAATAAAAATACATCGGGTTCTATATAAATAAAAGCTTCGGTTTGTTTATCCATTGCAAATATTTTGGGATAAGCAAACAGATTAATATTTATACCCGTTATAGTATCTAACGAATAATCCACTTCATCAAAAGGTAAATTTAACTCGTCAATTAATAATTCTTTTCCTTTGGTATCGGTAACCAATATTACTTTATTAAAGTGTTTTTTGGCAAGGTTAACCGAAAGAACCCATGAATAAATAAATCCGGCATTATTAATATATATTTTGTCGTTATTTACTGCGGGTAAAGAATAATACGAAAATAAAGCGTTCATTTTATAATCCTTTAATTTTATAATAAATTTTCAATTCCTAATGTATCTTGATTAATATTATCTGCAGGTGTTATTTCAAACTCCCACGGGCTACTTAAATTGCCCCACGGGTTACCGTCTATAACATCCCTAATATTATTTATATGTTTGGATGCTGATATTAATATTGGGGCTTTATTTTCACCTAAATTTATTTCGCCTCCTATATTTAGTTTTATATTTTTTATGTAAATATTTAACGGATGCAAATTAATAATGCAACATCTGTTTTTTAGTTTTTCGTATTCGTATAACGAGTAAAATTGCAACGCTTTAATTTCCATACTAAAATTATAACCAAGCTGCAATTCGGATTTATCCATAAGCGTAACGGTATTTGCATTAAATTTCAACTTAATACCTCCTTCTTCAATATAACCGGCTTCGGTACTGTAGTTATTATCTTCTATAATAATTATTACCTTTTCAACCGGCTTTTTTATAACTCTATCAGGGTTTTGCGATATTATAGGGTTTTGTAACGACATAGTTATCTCCTTAATAAATTAGTTTATAATAAATACCTATTCCAATTCCATATGTTATTTTTTTATCTGCTGTAATTACGCCCCCCCCAAAAAGCCCAAGCCCAAACTTACTTTCATCTT
>DAINPX010000349.1:0-3763 GCA_036743235.1 Melioribacteraceae bacterium | reverse complement strand
GTTTTAATTTCCTCTAATATGCTTTTTGCATCCCTATCAACTTTAATTATTTTAGCCATTACTTAACCTCAAATTTATATAGTCTCTCTTCAGGGTCCGAAACCAAATATAAGTATTTATTATCCTTATCTATTGTAATACCTTCAATCTGTTTAATACTTACTTTATATTTTTGGATTGGATTTCCTTCCGTATCACATTTAATTACCATATTACTTTCATCGCTGCTTATCCATAAACAATCGTTTTTTATATCGTAATATATATCCGATAAATCTTTAGAAAAATTTAGTGTTTTTTTATTTTTAATGTTAAAATTATTATCTAATGTAATTAAGGCACACGGTTTTTTTTCGTTAACAACATAAAATCTGTCTTTTTTACTATCATAGGTTATTCCTTCAAAACCGCTGTTTGCTTGTCCCGGAAAATTAATTTTCACCCTTTTTAATTCTTTCCCTTTATTGTCTATTACAATTATTTCTCTTTTTTCTTCCTGAACAACGCAAAGTTTATTTTCATTAATAACGGTTATTCCTTCCAAATCAACTGCATTAATAACAAATTTTTCAACAAGTTTTCCTTTTAAGTCTGTTTTATATACTGTTGCATTCCCGTCACTAACCATCCATAAATATTTATTTTCGTAACTAATAACACATCCGCTCGGTTCGGGCACTTTAAGTTTAAACTCCCCAACCTTTTTCATCTTTTCCGCACCGGTTATAAAAATCGTAATAGCAATAAAAACGATTAACATTATTCTTTTATTAATCATATCATTCCTCGGGGTATTCAATTAAAAAAACAATTCCGGCAATTAACCAGCCTCTTTGTGTTAAATAACAATCGTTTAATCTTAGCAAATATTTTTTGTTGTTACTGTAAAAAACAATATTAATGTACATATAATTAAATATTTCAGCTTTGCCTCCTCTATACTCAATTTTTTCAAACTTTGCTTCTTTAAAGTTAATGTTTAGGTTCTTGGCTTCTTTTTTAACGTCTTCAAAATTTTGTAAAGTCTGTTCAAACAACAAAGGTATATCTTGTTTATACTTTTCAATATATGCCTGCTTTTTCTTTTCGCTAAAGTTTGTGCTATCTAACATTTTAATATAATCATCTGCAGTCATAATATACTTTTTAAATTCATCTATTTTGTTATTTAAAAAAGCATTGTATATGGTTTTTCCAAGATGTTCGGGCGTATCGTTTCCCTTAAAACTTGGAGAACAATTAACAGTAAAAAAAACAAACAGCAGCACAATAATTTTTTTAAGCATAAACCACCGGTATAAAATTTTGTTAATATTTTAGTGTATAAATATACAAATTTAATTAGAAAAAAAATAGTTTTTACAAATTTTATTGGATACGTAACAAATAGAATTGTTTAAAATAAATAATTTAGAAGAGGTATTAATAATATAATTATTTAGTTCCTCATTCCATCTAAGTATTAATAGAAGGAATGAGGATTTAATTATAGTAGAATATTTAGATTTTTATTTTAATTATGTTTAGTTTAAAAATAAAAAATAGATACGTCTCCTGCACCTTCGCGTATTACTTCCGGTTCATCTGAGCTTAAATCTACAATGCTGCTGGGTTTACCTTCTAAAGCTCCAACAGAAAGCATTAAATCAACTTGGTTATCAAAAACGGTTTTTATTTCGTTAGGGTCAAAATAATTTCCGCCTAATCTATTTGTAACACTTGTGCTAATTATGGGGTTACCTAATTCTTTAGCTAAAGTAAGCGCTACTTGGTTTGCAGGTACTCTTATACCAACGGTTTTTCGTTTAGTCCAAAGTTTTTTTGGCACTTCTTTGGCAGCCGGTAAAACAAATGTATAAGGACCCGGTAATAGTTTTTTCATTGTTTTATATGCATAATCCGATACTTTTGCATATTGTGCAATATCTTTTAAATCCGGACACATAAAACTAAACAACTTTGTATTACTTTCGTTTTTAATTGAATAAATTCGCTCCAACGCATCCTTGTTAAAAATATCGCACCCAAAACCATAAACAGTGTCAGTAGGGTAAATAATTACACCGCCGTTTTTTAAAACCTCTACGGCTTTATTAATATAGCGTTGCTGCGGTGTTACCGGGTGTAGTTCGTAGAACTCCATTATTACTCCTTTTTTATTTTAATAATTGAGCTTAATGTTAATTACCCGAATACGGGAATATTTGTATTACAATTTAACAATGTTAATGAAAATGTCAATAAAAATTATTAAGTTTAATAAAAAAATAATTAAAAATTATGTATAAAAAAATATCAAAACCAATTTTTATTTTAGGTCTGGTAAGTTTTTTTACCGATTTTGCCAGTGAAATGTTATACCCGGTTACTCCTATATTTCTAACTTCCATTTTAGGGGCATCAATGATTTCAGTCGGTTTGATTGAGGGCATTGCCGAAGTTATAGCCGGCTTATTAAAGGGTTACTTTGGTAATTTATCCGATAAAATTGGAAAACGGTCAATTTTTGTAATATTAGGTTACGGTCTTTCGGGTTTGGTAAAACCTTTACCGGGAATTATTCAAAACATTTATACCGTTTTAATTAGTCGTGTTACAGATAGAATAGGAAAAGGGATAAGAACCGCTCCGCGTGATGCTTTATTGGCTTCTTACGCCAATGGAAATACCGGTGCAGTTTTTGGTTTTCATAGAAGTATGGATACTTTAGGAGCAGTTGCCGGACCTATTGTAGCTTTAGTTATTCTTTTTTTTATTCCTAACGGATACACTACAATTTATCTTATATCAATTATTCCTTCATTTTTTGCAATTTATTTTACTTTTATTGTTAAAGATAAAAAAACGACTAATAAAACTAAACAAAAAACCGGTTTAAAAGACTTTTGGAAAAACTCCGGCAAACAATTTAAAATTCTTTTTTTTGTTTTAACTTTTTTCTCTTTATTTAATAGCAGTGATGTTTTTTTAATACTAAAATCCAAAGAAATAGCTAAAAGTGATACAATTGCAATATTAGGTTATGTTTATTATAATTTACTATACGCTTTATTATCTTATCCTATAGGATTGCTTGCAGACAAATTTGGGAAGAGAAATATTTTTATATTGGGTTTATTCGCTTTTTCAATTGTATATTTGGGTTTTGCTTTAAGCAACGGATTTATTTTTATTTGGATATTATTTTTAATTTATGGTTTTTATGCAGGTGCAAGCGAAGGAGTTGTAAAAGCATGGATAAGCGACTTAATTCCCGATAATTTAAGAGGTACTGGAATAGGTATTATTACTACCGGTATTAGCCTTGCAACAATGGTAGGAAGCATATTTACAGGATACTTGTGGGATATTACCGGCGGAGCATTTTTACCTTTTATTTTATCTTCAATTATAAGCTTTTTAACAGCTCTGTTTTTACTAAAATTTAAGTAGAATTTATTTTTTTTTGATGTTCTATTTAATTATTTTAGAATTTTAACTTTTATTAAATCCGGATTACTTATGAGCAAGAAAAAAGAACAAATTACTACTTCTTATTGGGAAGACGATCTATTTGAACTGGCTTGCAGTTACACTTTTAATAATTATAAATTAAAAAAAGTAAATGAAGACGTAAATGCAAATGTTACGCTAATTATTCAATATAATACATTAACCCAAGTTGCAGATGAGAAAACTTTATTTGATTTTATACTTAGTGTAAAATTAAAAGCAAATACTTATCAAGAAGCTATACAACTAATAGGCAATACATTAGTAGATA